>NZ_WKEE01000059.1:0-31877 GCF_021605635.1 Stenotrophomonas sp. PA-6-5C | reverse complement strand
CCACTTCTTTCTTTTTTCACATCCCGCCACCCCCCCAACTCCCCACCTCCTTTCCCTCCGTCGGCCGGTCCAAATGTGTATAAGAACCAGGGCTGGAAAACTCAGCCGGCCGCTTCGACCACCAGCGCACTGCCCTGCACCGCCACCACCCGCACCAGCGTGTCGGCCGGCAGCTCCGGCCCACTTACCTGCCATGACGCGTCGTCGATGCTGACCCTGCCCTGCCCGCCGACGATGGCCTGCTGCAATGGCACCACCCGCCCGACCAGTTGTTCAGCGCGACGATTCAGCAGCGGCGCGTCGCTCTGCCGTGCACGCGGCTTGCCCCAGTGCCGGTAGCACTGGATCGACAGCACGCTCAGCAGCACGAAGGCGACCACCTGCCATAGCACCGGAATATCGGCGAACACCGCTACCAGCGCGAACACCGCCCCCGCACCGATGCCGATCCACAGCATGAACGCGCCGGGCGCCAGCGCTTCGGCGGCAAACAGCAACAACGCCAACGCACCCCAGGCAACGACTTCCCAGCGCATGTCAGCCTCCAATCGGCGGCGGCCGCTTGGCCGGCGACCGGGTTTCCTGGTTGGACAGGGCCTGCTTGGCAAGCTCGGCCACGCCGGCGATCGAACCAATCACGCCGCTGGCTTCCATCGGCATCAACACCAGCTTCTGGTTCGGCGACGTGGCCAGTTCCTTGAACGCTTCCACATACTTCTGTGCGATGAAGTAGTTGATGGCCTGGACGTCACCGTCGGCGATCGCCGCCGACACCACCTGGGTCGCCTTGGCTTCGGCTTCGGCCAGGCGCTCGCGTGCTTCGGCGTCGCGGAATGCGGCCTCGCGCCGCCCCTCCGCTTCCAGCACCGTGGCCTGCTTCTCGCCTTCGGCACGCAGGATCTCGGACTGTCGGGAACCTTCCGCCTCGAGGATCTGCGCGCGCTTCTCGCGCTCGGCCTTCATCTGCCGTGCCATCGCATCAAGCAGGTCGCGCGGCGGCTGGATGTCGCGGATCTCGATGCGGTTGACCTTCACGCCCCAGGGATTGGTCGCATGGTCGACCACACTGAGCAGCTTGGCGTTGATCACCTCGCGCTGGCTGAGTGATTCATCCAGGTCCATCGAGCCGATCACGGTACGGATGTTGGTCTGCACCAGGGCGATCATCGCCACTTCCAGCACCGACACCTCGTAGGCGGCCTTGGCCGCGTCCAGTACCTGGAAGAACACCACGCCATCGACGCGCACGGCGGCGTTGTCCTTGGTGATCACTTCCTGGCCGGGCACGTCCAGCACCTGCTCCATCATGTTCACCTTGCGCCCCACCCCGTAGACGATCGGGATCAGGAAATGCAGGCCGGGCGACATCGTATGGGTGTAACGGCCGAACCGCTCGACGGTCCACTCATAACCCTGCGGCACCATCCGTACCGCCTTGAACAGGATGACCACGGCCACGAAGGCCAGTACCGCACTGAAGAACATGGTCGGGAACATCGCGCTTTCCTTATGGGAGACGTCCGGAGCCCAGCATAGCGCGCGGATGCAGGCAGTGCGGGGGCGGGACGTTCCAACGGAAAGCAGCCGAGCGTGGCCCGGCGCTACAGGATGGACCTGGTCAGATCCGGGTCGTGGCCAGGAAGCGCTCGCGGTCCTGCTGGGTCTGCCGGCGGATCTCGGCCAGCGCCTGGCTTTCGGTCGCCTCCAGCATCGCCTCGAACAGGCGCTGGAAGTGATGCCGCATCGCATTGCGTGCCGCGACCGGATCGCGTGCACGCAGACCCTCGAAGATCGCCATGTGCTCGTCGGCGCGGCTGGCGCCATCGTCATGGCACACCCGTGCATAGACCTCGGTCACCCGCGGCAGCTCGCTGCGCATGCGCCAGATCTGCTGCACCAGATACTCCACCACCGGATTGCCCGACAGGCGGGCGATGGCCAGGTGGAAGCGACGGTCATAGTCACCGGCTTCCTCGTCGGTGAGGTCACGCCGGCACAACGCTTCGGCCAGCACCTGCAGCTCGGCGATGCCGGCCTCATCGATATTGCTTGCCGCCAGCGCGGCGGCTTCCGCCTCGAACACGGCACGCGCAGCGGTGAGGTCGAAGGCGCTGATGTCGGGCAATCCACCGACGGCCTGTGCCGGGCGCGGTTTCACATAGACACCCGAGCCGATACGGATCGCGATCCAGCCCTGCGCTTCCAGGGCGATTTCCGCCTCGCGGATGGTGACCCGGCTGACGCCGAAGCGTTCGGCAAGCTCACGTTCGCCCGGCAGGCGCGAACCCGACGGATATTCGCCATCTTCGATCAGCTTGCGGAGCTTGGCGGCGATGGTCTGGTAGAGACGGTTGGCGGACATGCGGCTGACCCTTGGCGGTTCCCTCCGGGCCCGTCCCCGGCCACCGGGCACGGTGCGGGTCCGGTTGGAGCGACGGCGCGACCATTGGCCGCGCCGCCCTGTTCAGAACTTGTATCGTACACCGAAATACGCGCGCCGCCCGTAGCTCACCACCTCGCGGAAATTCCCGTAAAGCGGCTGGTACGCCACGCGTGGCTCGTTGGTCAGGTTCATCAGTTCCAGCGACAGCGACAGCTGCTTGTTCACCCGGTAGCGCAGGCGCAGGTCGACACTGGTGTTGTCATCGTAGTAACGGTTCTGCTGCGCCGTGTTGCCGGTGAAGTCCTGGTAATAATGCGAACGGAACTTGCCGATGGCCTGGATGTTGAACCGGCCCACATCCCAGTAGAGGGAACCGGACAGCACATGCCGCGAGAAGCCGCTCAGGCCGGCCGGCGGCACGATGGCCGGAATGATCGATCCATCGGCGGCCAACTGCTCGCCCAGTCGTGAATCCTGGGTCTGGTAGTCGGCGTCGGCATAGTTGTAGCTGACCTTGAAGCCGAGGCCGTCGAACGGCTTGGGCAGATACGAGAACCGATGGGTGGCACTGAGCTCGATACCGGTCAGGGTGCTGTCCTCGTCGGTGGTCACCTGCTGGCGCACCGGCACGGTCACCGTCTGTCCGTTGATGGTGTAGGTTTCCGGCACCAGCGCGGTGGCGGTGCCGCCGTTGAACTGCTTCCAGTACACCGCACCGGCCAGCAGCGTGTCCGGGTTCGCATACCACTCCAGCGAGACATCACCGTTCCAGGACATCAACGGCTGTGCGGCCGGATTGCCGCTGGCACTGATGTCGTCCAGCGCGTCGGCCAGGCCGGTATAGGTGGCATCGCTGCTGACATTGATGGTGCGGCCGGCGCCGAGTGCGGCGATATCCGGGCGCGACATTGCCCGGTACGCGCCCACCCGCAGCAGCAGGTCCGGCTTCAGCTCGAAGGCGGCGTTCAGGCTCGGCAGCAGTTTGTCGTTGCCCGCTTTGAACACCTGGGTGGTGAAATCACCCGTGGGCTGCAGGCGGATCGTGCCGTCGCCGTTGTCGATGATCGCCAGGTCGGTGCGCACACCTTCCGAGCGCACGTCGGTCTTGACCCAGCGCAGGCCGACATTGCCGGTGACCGGCAGCCCGAACAGCGTGCTGCTGAACTCGCCCATCAGGTACAGCGCGCGGGTTTTCTCGGTCACATCGACGTTGTTCGGATCCTGGAAATCCGGATCCAGACCACTGTCGCTGGTGCCGCGGAAGGACTCGTAGAGGCAGCTCGGATCGAAGTACGCCCACGAGGAGATCGTGTTGCCGCTGGCCGCATCCATGAAGTCATCCTGCGGGAACGGTGCACGGCAGGCACGGTTGGCGGCAATGATCTTCGCCTTGTCTGCCGCCACGCGCTGGTCGTAGTCGGTCACCAGGGTATTGTCGCGCAGGCGGTAGTCGGCCTGGCTGGCGCGCACGCCGCCTTTGATGCGGGTGAAGAAGCCGGACTCGGGCATGAAGCTGGCATCGAAGCGGCCAGCCTTGATCTTGTGGTCGTTCTCGGTAGCGCTGGAGGTCACCCGCGCTGCACCGGTGTAGGCGTCCCAGTTGTTCGGGTCGAAGTTCGGCGCCAACGCCACGCTCGGCACCTCGCCATGCCAGTCCCAGTCGTAGTCGACATAGCCGGTGGCGCCGCTGCTGATGCCCGGCACGATGGCGTTGTTGACGTCGCGCTGGTTGGCGCGCAGCCGGGTCATGCGCTCGCTGTCCAGGCGGTTGGTATGCGAATAGGAAAGATCGGTGGACAGCTCCCAGGCCGGGCTCGGGCGCAGGATCAGGTTGAGGCCGCCACCGGTGTACTCCTCGCCACGCCAATAGCGGTTGGAGGTCGAATCGATGGAGGTGCTGCCATGCAGGCGGCGGACGATGCCGTCCTCGTCCACGTCGCGCTGGGTGATGCCGCGACGTGCGTTGGACAGGCTCAGGTCGCTGCGGTTCTCGTCCCAGTTGCGCTCGGTATGCTCGAAATCGAGGTTGACCTCGACCACGTCGTTGGGCCGCCACTGGAGCGCCGCGAACTCGCTCTGGCGATCATTGCGTTCCTGCTTCATGCGATAGATGCGGCTGCTGGGCACCAGGTAATACGGTGCACCGTTGGCGATGGCCTGCGCGCTGACCTCACTGCAGTTGGCATTGGCCACATTCTGCTTGCCGTCGCAGGCATACCAGGTGGAACCGCTGGTGATGCTCTCCTCCGGATCGGTGCCCTCCAGCCGCTGGATGCCCAGCGAGATACCGAGCTTCTGGCCGTTGCCGAATTCGAACTGGTCGATGTAGCTGGCGGTACCGCGATAGCCGATGCCATCGTCGTCGCGGTACTTCTTGTCATACTCGGCCCAGCTGCCACGCAGATCGATCTGCGCCGAGCGCTTGCCGTACTCCAGCGGCTTGACCGTCTCCAGGCCGATGGTGCCGGCGACACCGCCTTCGATGATGTCGGCACGCTGGGTCTTGTAGATCGCCACCGTATTGATCAGCTCGGCCGGGAACATGTTGAAGTTCACCGAGCGGTCGCCGCTGCCGTTGGTGATCTCGCGGCCATTGAAGTTGGTGCTGCTGAGGAATGCGCCGAGACCACGGATCGAGATTTCCGACGCGCCGGTCTTGTCGCGGGTCGAGGCGGCACCGGTCAGCGTTTCGATCGCATCGGCCAGCGACGGCGCGGGCAGGTCGCCGATGTCATCGGCCGACAACACATCGGCGATCACCGTGTCGTCGCGTTTCTTGTTGATCGAACTCTGCATCGACTCGCGGATGCCGGTGACCTGGACCTGGTCCAGGGTGGTGGCGTCCTGCCCGGAACCGGTAGCGGCAGACTGCGCCTGTACGGCCGGCGAAGCCGCCAGCGCAGCGAGCAGTGCCACGATCAGTGGTGTGGGTGACAACGGTGTACGACGTACAACTCCGGCAGGTTGCCGCATGGTTTCCTCCTCCCAAAGGATCGCCCGGACGGTAGGCGTGGGACGCAGCTTCGACACGTCGACACAGAAATGTCAACCAACTGGACTGGATTTTTCGTAATACCTTTGATTCAGACCAGTTACAGACCATTTCATGTGCTGATGCAGCATGACTTTGCGCGCAACGTGGCTTACAACACACCCAGCAAGTGGTATGCACACCCACTCTGAAACCACGGCATTGCCGTCTCTGGAAGGACTTCATGCGCATTCAATCGACTTCGCACCGCCTTTCGAAACCTGCACTTGGATATTGCCTGGCAATTGGACTGGCAACATGCCTGACCAGTTCGCCGGCAACAGCTGCCAGCTGGCTCGTACACGACGTCGGCGCGTTCGCCACCGCCGCTGCCGCGCTGCAGCCCGGCGATGAGATCGTGCTGGCCGATGGCACCTGGACCGACGCGCGCCTGCTGCTGAAGGGCCAGGGCACGGCGGCCGCTCCGATCGTGCTGCGCGCGCAGACGCCGGGCAAGGTGATCCTCAGCGGGGCGTCGGACCTGCGTCTGGCCGGCAGCTACCTGCAGGTCTCCAACCTGGTGTTCCGCAACGGCTACACCCCGGGGGACGCGGTGGTGGCCTTCCGCGAGTCGAGCAAGGCGGTGGCCAGCCACAGCCGCGTCACCGGGCTGGTCATCGACGACTACAGCAACCCCGATGGCAGCGACCAGGACTACTGGGTGTCGCTGTACGGCAGCAACAACCGCCTCGACCACAGCCAGCTGCGTGGCAAGACCAACGCTGGCCCGACGGTGGTGGTGGTGCGCGATGCCACCCAAGGCCTGGACAACCAGCACCGCATCGACCACAACTGGTTCGGCCCGCGCCCGGCGCTGGGGGTCAATGGCGGCGAGACGATCCGCGTTGGCACCAGCGACACCTCGCTGAGCGATTCCAACAGCACTGTCGAGAACAACTGGTTCGAGGGCTGCGATGGCGAGACCGAGATCGTCTCCAACAAGTCCGGTGGCAACACCTTCCGCGGCAACGTGTTCTATCGCTCGGCCGGCGCGCTGACCCTGCGCCATGGCAACGGCAACCGGGTGATCGACAACCTCTTCCTCGGCGACGACAAGGCCGGCACCGGCGGCGTGCGCATCATCAATGCCGACCAGACCGTCAGCAACAACTACTTCGAACGGCTGGCCGGCTCCAGCAACCGTTCGGCGCTGGCGGTGATGGATGCACAGGCCAATCCGCCACTGTCCGGCTATGCGCCGGTGGTCAACGCAACCATCAGCCGCAACACGTTTGTCGACGTGGCGAAGATCAGCTTCGGCGTGGGCCATGACGAGGCCAAGGGGATCGTGGTCGCGGCCAGCAACAGCCACTTCAGCGGCAACCTGATCGTCAACCGCACCAGCAAGAACCCGCCGAATGCGGCCAGCTCGCTGGCCGGCATCGCCTTCAGCAACAACGTGCAGTCGCCGCAGGCCAGCAGCGTATTCCCGGGCGGGGTGAGCAGCGCCAGCATCGCCCTGCAGCAGGCCGCCAGCGGCCTGTGGGTGCCAGCAACGCCGCTGCCCACCATCGGCGCCGATCCGGCGCTGGCGATGACCCCGCGCGAACAGACGGGGGTGGACTGGTATCCCAAGGTGGGCGAGGTTGCCCTGTCACGCACCAGCACCGGAGTTGATCGATGAGGTTGCAGCCGCTGTCCCTGTGTTCCCACCGCCTGGCGCTCGCCCTTGCCCTGGCCGCTCCCTTCGCCCTGCTGCCGACCGCGCCGCTGCACGCTGCGCCTGCCGCAGCCGCGCGACAAGGCGATACCGCGCCGGTACTGGTGACCGCTGCGCAGTGGCAGCAGATGGCCAGCGAGGGCAGCCGTTATCCATGGTTCGCCAAGGAGCAGGCGCGTACGCAGCAATCGCTGCAGAAGATGATGAAGACCGGCATCGACGTGCCGGTGCCGAAGGACAAGGGCGGCGGTCGCACCCATGAGCAGCACAAGCGCAATTACCAGGCACTGCTGGCCGCCGGCACCCTGTACCGGCTGACCGGCGACAAGACCTATGTCACCTATTCGCGCGACATGCTGCTGCAGTACGCCAAGCTCTACCCGACCCTCGGCCCGCATCCGGAAGGACGCGGGCAGATTCCCGGCCGGGTGTTCTGGCAGGTGCTCAACGATTCGGTCTGGCTGGTCAATGCCATCCAGGGCTACGACGCGATCCGCGATGCGCTGTCGCCACAGGATCGGCAGATCATCGAATCGCAGGTGTTCCGGCCGATGGCCGAGTTCCTGGCCAGCGAGCCGAAGAACTATGACCAGATCCACAACCACGCAACCTGGGCGGTGGCGGCCACCGGCATGACCGGCTACGTGCTGCGCGATCCGGAACTGGTGGAAAAATCGCTGCGCGGCAGCCGCAAGGATGACCAGTTCGGTTTCCTGCGGCAGATCGATCTGCTGTTCTCGCCCGATGGTTATTACGAGGAAGGCCCCTACTACCAGCGCTATGCGCTGGCCCCGTTCCTGCTGTTCGCCAACGCCATTGAGCGCAACGAGCCGCAGCGGAAGATCTTCGCGCGCCGCGACGGCGTGCTGCTGAAGGCGGTGGACGTGCTGGTGCAGACCAGCTACGACGGACTGTTCTTCCCGATCAACGATGCGATCCTGGACAAGGGCATCGACACCGAAGAGCTGGTGGCGGGCATCGGCATCGCCTATGCGCAGGCCGGCGATGATCGTCTGCTGTCGATCGCGCAGCAGCAGAAACGCCTGCTGCTGTCACCGGAAGGGCTGCAGGTGGCGCAGGCGTTGGCGGCCAACAAGTCCAAACCGTTCGACTACCGGCCGATGCTGCTGCGCGATGGCCCGGACGGTGAACGCGGCGGTCTGGCGATCCTGCGCATGGGCGGCGAACGCGGCCAGGCGCTGGTGCAGAAGGACACCATGCAGGGCATGGGCCATGGCCACTTCGACAAGCTCAACTGGTTGTTCTACGACAACGGCAATGCCGTGGTGACCGACTACGGCGCAGCACGCTTCCTCAACGTGGAAGCCAAGCGAGGCGGCATCTACCTGGCCGAGAACCGCAGCTGGGCCAAGCAGACCGTGGCCCACAACACCCTGGTGGTGAACGAGCAGAGCCACTTCAAGGGCGACTGGAAGCGCGGCGAGGAACATGCGCCGCAGGTGCGTTTCTTCCAGGCCGACGCCGATACGCAGATCGCTTCGGCGACGATGCGCGATGCTTACCCGGGCGTGGTATTCACCCGCACCCAGGCATTGCTGCGCCACCCCGAACTGGGCCTGCCGGTGGTGCTGGACCTGCTGCAGGTGCATGGCGACAAGACCGCACGCTACGACCTGCCGCTGCACTTCAACGGCCACATCGTCACCACCGGTTTCGAGGCCGAGCATTTCCCCACCCAGCGCCCGGTGCTCGGCAGCGACAACGGCTACCAGCACCTGTGGCTGGACGCGCGCAGCAAGGCCGGCAGTGAGCCGCGCACGCTGGCGTGGCTGCTCGATGGACGCTTCTACACCTACCGCTTCGGCAGCAGCGCGCCATCGCAGGCGTTGCTGGTGGAAAGCGGTGCCAACGATCCCGAATTCAACCTGCGCCGCGAGCCCGCGCTGCTGCAGCGCGTGGAAGGACAGAAGGATGTGACCTTCTTCAGCGTGCTGGAACCGCACGGCGAGTACAACGGCACTGCCGAGTACGTGCACGGCGCCGACAGCCGCATCAAGCAGATCGTCCGCACGCGCGGCAGTGATGCCGAGGTGCTCGAACTGCGCCTGGCCAGCGGTGCACGCATCGCACTGGGCGTGGCCGACGACAGCAACGCAGAGAGCGAACACAGCGTGACGGTGGATGGCCATGCCTACCGCTGGAGCGGCAGTCATGCGCGCATGGACCGCAGCAAGGGTGACGCACGATGAACGGCCCCTCGGCCGTGGCCACGCTGCGCAAGGTGCCGGTGCGCTCGGCCGTGCGCTGGCTGATCGTCGGCCTGATCGCGGTGGCCACGGTGATCAACTACATCGACCGCAATGCGCTGGCTGTGATGTGGCCGGAGATCGCCAAGGAAGTCGGCGCGACCAAGGACGACTACGCGCTGCTGGTAACCGTGTTCATGCTGTTCTACGCCGCCGGCCAGTTCCTGTTCGGGCGCCTGTTCGACATGATCGGGACGCGGCTGGGGTTCGCCTTGTCGATCAGTGTGTGGTCGATCTCGATCGCACTGCATTCGGTCACCCACTCCATGCTGTCCTTCAGCGTGGTGCGGGCGATGCTGGGCATCAGCGAAGCCGGTGCCTGGCCCGGCGCGGTGAAAGCCAACGCCGAATGGTTCCCCGCGCGTGAGCGCGCCCTCGCACAGGGCATCTTCAACGCAGGTGCGTCCATCGGCGCCATCGTTTCGGCGCCGGCCATCGCCGGCCTGTACCTGTGGCTGGGCTGGCGCGGCACCTTCGTGCTGGTCGGTGCACTTGGCTTCCTGTGGCTGCTGCCGTGGCTGTTCGTCTATCGCGCCGGCCCGGACAAGCACCCGTGGGTAAGTGACGCCGAGCGACGCCTGATCATGGAAGACCAGGCGGGCCAGCAGCGCGCGGATGCGCCCAAGGTCAGCGTGCGTTCGCTGCTGGCCCACCGGCAGAGCTGGGGCATGCTCGCCTGCCGCTTCCTGCTGGATCCGATCTGGTGGCTGTTCGTATCGTGGCTGCCGATCTATCTGGCCGAGACCTTCGGCTTCGACATCAAGCAGATCGGCCTGTTCGCCTGGGTGCCGTTCGTCGGCGCCATGCTGGGCAGCCTCAGCGGCGGCTGGCTGTCGGGGCGGCTGATCCATGCCGGCCATGGCGTGGACCGCGCACGCAAGCTGTCGATTTCGCTGGGCTGCGTGATCATGGCACCGGCCCTGCTCGGCGCGGTACTGGCCAACCAACCGCTGCTTGCGGTGCTGGCAATCGCTGCGGTGCTGTTCGGTTTCCAGATCGCCATCGGCAACATCCAGACCCTGCCCGGCGATCTGTTCGACGGCCGCTCGGTCGGCACGCTGGCCGGTCTCGGCGGCCTGGCCGCAGTGGCCGGCACCTTGATCACCACCTGGCTGGTGCCGGTGCTGACCCGCCATTCCTATGCACCGATCTTCATCCTCGTCGCCGCACTGGTGCCACTGTCGCTGGTGGCGCTGTGGTGGTGGACCGGACCGATCCACAAGCTCGACCGCAACGACGGTTGAGCCCCCTTTCCCTCGCATTCCCCCGCAAACCAAGGAGTTTCCCGCATGTCGTTCCAGGACAAGGTGGCCATCGTCACCGGTGGTGGCCGTGATATCGGCCGTGCCGTCTCGATCAAGCTGGCTGCGGCCGGTGCACGCGTCTGCCTCAACTACGCCAACGACGAAGCCAGCGCGCAGGAGACGCTGGCGCTGATCAAGGCGGCGGGTGGCCAGGCCATCGCCCACCGCGCCGACGTTACCGATCCGGCCGCAGTGGCCGGTCTGGTCGCAGCAACCCAGGCGGCATTCGGCCAGCGCATCGATGTGCTGGTCAACGTGGCCGGCGGCATGGTCGAGCGTCGTCCGCTGGCCGACATCGATCCGGCGTTCTTCCACAAGGTCATCGACCTCAACCTGACCTCCACCTACCTGACCACGCACGCCGTGGTGCCGCACATGGGCGAAGGCGCGGCGATCGTGAACTTCGCCTCGCAGGCCGGTCGCGATGGCGGTGGCCCTGGCGCGGCGATCTACGCCACAGCGAAGGCCGGCGTGATGACCTTCACCCGGGCCATGGCCAAGGAGCTGGGGCCGAAGGGCATCCGCGTGAATGCGCTGTGCTGCGGCATGATCGCGACGCGCTTCCATGATGAATTCACCAAGCCGGAAGTGCGCACGGCGGTGGCCGGCTCGACGCCGCTGCGTCGCCAGGGCCTGCCGGACGAAGCCGCCGATGCAGCGGTGTACCTGGCGTCGGACGCAGCAGCGTTCGTCACCGGCACCAATCTGGACGTCAACGGCGGCACCTACTTCTCCTGACCGGACCGAAGCCCATGCAGCGCTGGATCACCCTGCTTTCCCTGGCCATCGGCAGCGCCGTGGCCGCCCCCGTGGCGCTGGCCGCACCGGTCTGGGTCACCGCCTGGACCGCCTCGCCCGCGCCTGACCGCAAGGATGGCAGCGCCGATGCGCCGGTACAGTTCGCCGCGCAGACCGTGCGCCAGGACATGCGCCTGGGCAGCAAGGGCGATGCGCTGCGTCTGCGCATCAGCAACGAGCTGGGCACCACGCCGCTGCATGTGGAAGACGTGCGGATACGCCTGAAGGATGGCGAGGCGGCAGCGCTGCCGGTCACTGTCGATGGACGCGTGTCCATCGACATACCGGTAGGTGCAGTGCTGCTGAGTGATGCGCTGCCATTGCAGGTCGCCGCCCTGCAGGAGATCAGCGTGACCGCGTACTTCCCGCAGCCCACCCGCCCTGCGGTGCGCCGCACCGTGGTGCGGGTGGCCGACGGCAAGCAGGATGCGGTAGCCGACAGCGTGCGCGTGGGTTACCAGCAGAATGTGTTCTCGGCCGTGCTGGTGCAGCGCGCGGATCGGCCGCAGGTGATCGTGGCCCTGGGTGATTCCATCACCGAGGGCGCGACGGCCTCGCGTGGCTCGTTCAACCAATGGCCCGAACGATTGGGCCAGCGTCTGCAGCAGGCCTGCCCGGACCGCTTCGTGGTGCTCAACCAGGGCATCAGCGGCAACAAGCTGCTGGACCACGGCCGCAGCCACAGCGCGCTGTCGCGGCTGGATCGCGACGTGATCGCGGTTGCCGACGCCGACCAGGTGATCCTGTTCGAAGGCATCAATGACATCCGCCACGGTGGCGGTGCACAGCCGCTGCCGGGACGCAGCGCGGCGGACATGCTGCTGGGCTACCGCCAGGTGGCCGCACGACTGCATGCGCATGGCATCCGCGCTCATCTCGGCACACTGACGTCCTTCGGCGATTCGGAGCGCTACGAACCGGTATCGGCCGCCACCCGTACCGCGATCAACCAGTGGGCGCGTGGCAAGGACACCGGCTTCGATGGCGTGGTGGATTTCGATGCGGCGCTGCGTGATCCGAAACAGCCTGAATCATTGCCGGCGAACATCACCCGCGATCATCTGCACCCGAACGACGAGGGCTACCGGCGCATGGCCGACGCGATCGATCTGAAGATGCTGGGATGCGATGCCCCGCGCTGAGGCGGTTCTGTAGAGCCGAACCCGCGTTCGGCTGCTGTTGCTTCCTGTAGAGCCGAGCCATGCTCGGCTGCCTCTGCCAAAGCAGCCGAGCATGGCTCGGCTCTACAGAAGATCAACAGCCGCCATTAGACCGGCTGCCGCGGCCCGAACATGATCACTGCCATGCCGGCCAGGCAAAGCGCAGCACCCAGCAGGTCCCAGCGGCTGGGACGGATGCCGTCGACCAGCCACAACCAGAACAGCGCCGTGCCGATGTACACGCCACCATACGCGGCGTAAACGCGGCCGCTGGCGGTCGGGTGCAGGGTCAGCAGCCAGGCGAACAACGCCAGGCTGGCCGCCGCCGGCAGCAGCAGCCAGATGCTGCCGCCCTTGCGCAGCCACAGCCAGGGCAGGTAACAGCCGACGATCTCGGCCAGCGCGGTCAGCAGGAACAGCCCCAGCGTTTTCACGCTTTTTCCGTAGCCTTGGCGTGCTGCCAGAGCGCTTCCTGTGCATCCAGATCGAGTGCAGCCAGCGCATCGCCTTGTGCCTCGGCCTGCGCCTCCATCGACCGGAAGCGACGTTCGAACTTGTGGTTGGCCCCACGCAGCGCCGCGCCCAGATCGATGTCCGCATGCCGCGCCAGGTTGGCGCAGACAAACAGCAGGTCACCCAGTTCTTCCTGCAGGCGCGCCTTGTTGCCGGCAATGTCGCCGCGCTCGAACTCCTCGCGCAGTTCCTGCAGTTCCTCGGCCGCCTTGTCCAGCACCGGCAGCGGACCGGGCCAATCGAAGCCGACCTTGGCCGCGCGCGACTGCAGCTTCACCGCCCGCTGCCATTCGGGCAGACCGCGGGAGATCCCGGCCAGCGCCGAGGTGTCCTGCTCGCCCTTGGCAGCGCGCTCGGCACGCTTGATCGCGTCCCAGTTGCGCATCACACCATCAGCATCGTCGACGCTGACGTCGGCGAAGACATGCGGATGGCGCCGCTGCATCTTGTCGCTGATCGCGCGCGCGACCTGGGCGAAAGCAAACGCCCCCTGCTCTTCGGCCATGCGCGCATGGAACACCACCTGCAGCAGCAGGTCACCCAGTTCATCGCAGAGGTCGTCAAGATCGCCCCGATCGATCGCATCGGCCACTTCATAGGCCTCTTCGATCGTATAGGGGGCGATGGTCGCGAAGTTCTGCTCCAGGTCCCAGGGGCAACCGCCCTGTGGGTCGCGCAGGCGCGCCATGATGGCCAGCAGGCGCTCCAGCTCCGCGCTGGCGTCGCCGGTGGCAGGGGTGTCGTGCGTGCTCATGCGTTTCTCCTGGATCAATCGGACAACCAGTCCCGCCACGGCAGGCTGGTATCGCCCAGCGCCATGAACTCACCGTTCAACAGCGTCGGCCGGCGGTTGTAGCGGAACGGCTTGCCGGTGCCAACCGCGA
This sequence comes from Stenotrophomonas sp. PA-6-5C, assembly GCF_021605635.1. Taxonomy (NCBI): domain Bacteria; kingdom Pseudomonadati; phylum Pseudomonadota; class Gammaproteobacteria; order Lysobacterales; family Lysobacteraceae; genus Stenotrophomonas; species Stenotrophomonas sp. PA-6-5C. The sequence goes on along the minus strand of NZ_WKEE01000059.1, from coordinate 17,877 downwards.
GCACCGCACCACCAGCCGCGTGCAGCACGCACTGGCCGGCAGCGGTATCCCATTCGGAGGTCGGGCCCAGCCGCGGATAGACATCCAGTCCGCCTTCGGCGATCCGGCAGAACTTCAGCGAAGAGCCCTGCACCACGGTCTCGATGTCACCCATCCGGGCCAGCAACGCATTCGTCTCGGCTGAGCGATGCGAACGGCTTGCGGCGACCCGCAGCGGCGCAGTCGCAGGTGTACGGGTACGCAGTACGGTGTCATGTACGCCCTGCCGGCGATACGCCAGCTCGCCCCGCATCGCGTGCCAGACAATGCCGGTGACCGGCGACTGGACCACGCCGAAGGCCGGGGCGCCCTGGTAGATCAGCGCGATGTTGACGCTGAATTCGCCATTGCGCTTGACGAAATCACGGGTGCCATCAAGCGGGTCGACCAGCCAGTAGGCGCCCCAGTGCTGGCGCTGCTCCCACGGCACCAGCGGCGACTCCTCCGACAGGATCGGCAGGTCCGGGGTCAGCTGGCGCAGCCCCTGCTGGATCACCCGGTCGGCAGCGAGGTCGGCAGCGGTGACCGGGCTGTCGTCGTCCTTGAGTGTCACGTCGAAACCGTTGCTGTAGATCTGCATGATGGCCTGCCCGGCTTCTTGGGCGATGGCGATCGCGGTCTCGCGCAGTTCCGTGGTCAGCTTGATCATCGTGCTCCCCGCAGCCACTGGCGGGCGATGAACAGTGCCGCCAGCGAACGCCCTTCGGAAAAATCCTCGCGCAGCATCAGCTGGTCCAGATCGGCCAGCTTCCACGGCACCACTTCCAGTTCCTCCGGCTCGTCTCCGGCCAGCTTCTCCGGATACAGGTCGCGCGCGACCACCAGCCAGGATTGATGGCTCATGTAGGTCGGCGCCAGGGTCATCGCGCGCAGCACGTCGACCTGCCGTGCGCCATAGCCGGCCTCTTCCTTCAGTTCACGGTCGGCGGCCTGCTCCGGCGTTTCGCCGGCATCGATCCGGCCCTTGACCAGGCCAAGCTCGTAGCGATGCATGCCGGCCGCGTATTCACGCACCAGCAGCACGGTTTCATCATCGAGCATCGGCACCACCACCACCGCGCCATGGCCACGGCTGACCAGGCGTTCGAAGCGGCGGCGTTCGCCGTTGGAGAACTCCAGATCCAGGTGCTGGCGCTGGAAGGGCCCGTTCTCCTCGTCGGTGATCCGATGGATGATCGGCAGAGGACGCCTGGCGCGGTCATCGTTCATGCGGAATCTCCGTGGCAGCCGGCGCATGCGCCGAGGCCGATAGAATGTGCAGGCAGCAACATGTTCATGAGCCCGAAATGCTAGCAGACCCAACCCCCTCTCCGCTGGTCCAGCACTGGCGGCAACGCGACCTCCAGGTGCTGTGGCACCCGTGCACGCAGATGCGCGAGCATCCGCACACGTTGCCGCTGGTGCCGATCGCCCGCGGCGAAGGCGCCTGGCTGATCGATCACGACGGCAACCGCTACCTGGACGCCGTCAGCAGCTGGTGGACCAACCTGTTCGGCCACGCCGAGCCGCGCATTGGTGGTGCCATCGCCGCCCAGGCCGGACAGTTGGAGCAGGTGATGCTGGCCGGCTTCGGCCATGAACCGGCGATCACCTTGGCTGAACGCCTGTTGGCCCTCGCGCCGCGCCAGCCCGGCCGCGCGCCGCTGGCGAAGGTGTTCTACGCCGACAATGGCTCGGCCGGCGTCGAAGTGGCACTGAAGATGGCCTTCCAGTACTTCCAGAACCGCGGAGAGACCCGGCGCACGCGCTTCGTCTCGCTGGAGAACGGCTACCACGGCGAGACGCTGGGTGCCCTCGCACTGGCCGACATCCCGCTGTATCGCCGCGTCTATGCACCGTTGCTGGCCGAAGGCCTGTTCGCGCCCTCGCCCGACGCCTACCTGGCCGAGCCCGGGCAGAGTGCGGCCGACCGCGCGCGCCAGGCCGCCGACGGCTTGGCCACGCTGTTCGACCAGCATCCGGGTGAAATCTGCGCGGTGATCCTGGAGCCGCGGCTGCAGTGCGCCGGTGGCATGCGCATGCACGATCCGGCCTATCTGCAGCGTGCGCGTGAGCTGTGCGATGCCCATGGCGCCTTCCTGATCGCCGACGAGATCGCCACCGGCTTCGGCCGCACCGGCACGATGTTCGCCTGCGAGCAGGCCGGGGTGATGCCCGATCTGCTGTGCCTGTCCAAGGGCCTGACCGGCGGGTTCCTGCCCTTGGCTGCGGTGCTGGCCACGCAGGCGCTGTACGACGCGTTCCTTGATGATTCGCGCGAACGCGCCTTCCTGCATTCGCACAGCTATACCGGCAACCCGCTGGCCTGTGCGGCGGCGTTGGCCACGCTGGACATCTTCCACGACGACGATGTGATCGCGCGCAACCGCGGCATCGCCTCGGTGATGGGGACCCTGGCCGCACCGTTCGCCGACCATCCACACGTGGCCGATGTGCGCCAGGCCGGGATGGTGGTGGCCTTCGAACTGACCCGCAACGGCGACAAGCGCACGCCCTTCGATCCGGCGCTGAAGCTGGGGCTGCATGCCTACAAGGCGGCGCTGAAGCGCGGCGTGGTGCTGCGCCCGCTGGGCAACGTGCTGTACTGGATGCCACCGTACTGCCTGGACGACGAACAACTGGAGCTGCTGGCGCATACGACGCTGGCAGCCATCGACGAGGCGATTGCATGCGCGTGACCCGCTGCCCCATCGACCTGGCGCTGCACAGCGGCCAGACCGTGACCCTGCCGGAAGAGACGGCCAACCACCTGGTGCGGGTGATGCGCCTGCGCGAAGGTGACACCTGCGTGCTGTTCAACGGCGATGGTCACGACTACACCGCGACGCTGACGCTGGCCGGCAAGCGCGAAGTGCAGGTGCGCATCGACCAGGTGCAGCCGATCACCAACGAATCGCCGCTGACCATCACCTTGCTGCAGGGCATCGCACGCGGCGAGAAGATGGACCTGATCCTGCAGAAGGCCACCGAACTGGGGGTGAGCGCCATCGTGCCGGTGAATGCCGAGCGTACCGAGGTGAAGCTGGATGCAGCGCGCGCGGAAAAGCGCGTGGCGCACTGGAACAACGTGGTGCAGTCGGCCTGCGGGCAATCCGGCCGTGCGCGCATTCCGCAGGTCGGGCCGCCGCAGTCGCTGGCACAGGCCAGTGCGGCACTGCCAGCCGACACGTTGCGGTTGACCCTGGACCCGCTGGGAGCGCACCGGCTGTCGACCCTGCAGGCGGCGCCGGCCGGCGGCGTGGTGATCGCCATCGGCCCCGAAGGTGGCTGGTCGCCGCGTGACCGTGAGCAGCTGGCGGCCGCAGGCTTCCAGGGCCTGCAGTTGGGCCCACGCATCCTGCGCACGGAAACCGCAGGCCTGGCCGCGATCGCGGCATTGCAGGCACGGCTGGGCGATCTGGGATAAGGCTCCGGTCCGGTGGCCGCTGCGCTCGCCGGGCATGGCCCGGCGCTACTCGATATCAGGAACGCCTGCGGTAGCGCCGGGCCATGCCCGGCGGATTCCGGTCACGCCGTCAGCGTATCCAGCGCGGCTTCCAGTGCGTCGAGATTCGGCAACAGCGCGCTCTGTTCGCCCAGCAGCACGCGCATGTGCACGATGTCGGGCAGGTTTTCCTCGGATGCGTCGGCCAGCAGGCCATCGCGCGGTACCGAGATCAGCTGCGGGAAGCTCTGCGTCAACAGCGCGTAGTAGGGACGCTCCGGGTTGCCGCTGAGGGTCTTGAGCACCACCACCTTGTTGTGGCCGGCCACCGTCTCTTCGCCCAGCCCGGAGAGCCGTGCGAACGACACCAGGGGCACCTGCCAGCCGTGCCAGCCGATCTCACCCACCAGCCAGCGCGGAGCGTCGGCCACCGCCTGCACCGGTACCCGCGACATCATCTCGGCCACGGTCGCATTGGGCAGCAGGACCCGTTCGGCACCGGCCGAGATCAGGACGCCACGGATCTCATCATTGCTGGCGTAGCTCATGCGGCATCTCCGTCGTCATCCAGGCCCCAGCGCGCGGCGATCACCTGCGCCAGTTCCTGCGGTTCACCGGCCACCATGCCGGCAGCAACCACGGCCGTCGCCGCAGCCGGGTCGTAGCAGCCTTCTCCCACCTGCCCGGCTACCCAGGCGCCGGCGGCGGCGAGGTCCAACGCCGGGCCGACATGGGCCAGATCGGCACCACTGAGCAGCACCAGCGCGCTGTGCTCGGCCGACAACGCGGCAATCGAGATGCCCTGCGCTTCGCTCTGGAAATACAGGCCATCGGCGGCGGCGTGCACGCCGATGTCATCGGCCAGCACGTGCACTTCGCCCGCGGTGGCGCGCTGTCCGGCTTCGGCCAACTGCACCGGCAGCGCCGATACGCGCGCCATCTGCTTGACCAGATTGCCGTAGCGGCCGCCGTCCAGGCGCATGTGCACCAGCACTGGCACGGCCAGCCCGCTGGGCAGTGCCGCGAGCAGGCGGCGCAACGCATCAGGACCGCCGATACCAGCCAGTACCAGCAGCGCACCAGCGCGGCTGCCTGCGGGTGCGGCGGCGTCCAGGTCGACCAGTGAAAGATGCTCGGTGTCGAATGCCGGTTCCGGCGCGGCGACCGTAGCAGCAGCACGCGGATCTGCCGGCGCGTCGCTGGCCTCGTCGACCAGCGACCAGGCCGTGTGGTCGGTGAACACCCTCGGTGGAGCTGCCGGTACCGGCGGCGGCGCAGGCGCTGCATCAGCCGGCGTCGCCGTCTCCGGCAGCACCGGCTGCAGCGCCGCCAGTGCCTGCTCCAGCGCAATCGGCTCATGCAGATGTGCCGGCGGCGAATAGAGGCCATCCGCCGGGACGTCGTCGGCCCACGAACGGGCCTGTTCCAGGTGCGGCTGCAGCGCGGCTTCCTTCGGCACCGGCGGCGTCGACGGCCGGCCCGGCTCAAGCTGCAGTGCCGGTTCGTCCTCGGCGCCCGGCGGCAGCACCTGCTGGTGGCCGTGCAGCTTGGCGGCCAGGTGGCGGCCCCAGCGCTGCGCTTCCCAACCATCGCGACGCGCGGCCAGTTCAGCCTCGTCGAACACCAGGGTCAAGCCGGGCGCCGACAGCGCCGGTTCCAGGCGCTCCAGCGCATCTTCAATGGCCGCTTCCAGCGCGATCACCACGAACTGCGGGCGTGCATCATGCAGCGCCTGCGGCTCCAGCGTGATGGGATCGTCTTCCAGCACGATCTGCACGTCGGCATGGGCCAACGCCTCGCGCAGGCGCTCACGCGCCGCGCCCGGGCGGGCCAGCAGGGCTACGGCCGGAACCGGATCGAGGTCACTCACGGACACGGGCAATCCCCAGCAAGTCGTACACGTTACGCATCAGGTCCAGCTCCTGGTAAGGCTTGCCCAGGTAGCGCTGCACACCGATTTCGAAGGCGCGCTGGCGGTGCTTGTCGCCGCTGCGCGAGGTGATCATCACGATCGGCACGTCCTTGTAGCGCGGGTCGGCGCGCATTGCGGTAGCCAGCTCGTAGCCGTCCATCCGCGGCATTTCGATGTCCAGCAGCATCAGGTCCGGCACGCGCTCTTCCAGCTGCTCCAGGGCTTCGACGCCATCGCGGGCGACGCTCACCTCGAAGTTGTGACGCTCCAGGATGCGGCCGGTGACCTTGCGCATGGTCAGCGAATCGTCCACCACCATCACCAGCGGCACCTGCCGTTCCTGGCGCGGCGCGTTGATCAGCACCGGTGCAGTCGGGTTGGCCAGGAAGCGACGCACCAGCGGGGCCACGTCCAGGATCACCACCACGCGGCCATCGCCGGTGATGGTGGCACCATAGATGCCCGGTACCGAGGCGATCTGCAGGCCCACAGGCTTGACCACGACTTCGCGGTTGCCCAGCACCTGATCGATCGCGACGGCGGCACGCAGGTCGCCAGCGCGGACCAGCAGCAGCGGCACCTGGGCCTGGCCGTCGGCGCGCGCCGGGGCCTGGCCGACCAGACTGCCGAGGTCGTACAGCGGATAGTCTTCGCCGCTGTAGCGGTAGCTGCTGTCGGCCGCTTCGAAGCGTTCGTGCGACAGCCGGCCGATACCACTGACCGAGGCCACCGGTACCGCGAAGGTGGTTTCGCCGATCTGCACGAACACCGCCTGGGTGACCGCCAGCGTCTGCGGCAGGCGCAGGGTGAAACGCACGCCCTGGCCACGTACCGACTGGATGTCGACCGAGCCGCCGAGCTGGCGCACTTCGTTGCCGACCACGTCCATGCCGACGCCACGGCCCGCCAGCTGGCTGACCTGGTCGGCGGTGGAGAAGCCCGAAGCGAAGATCAGGTTGTCCAGCTCCTGCTCGCTCGGCTGCGCATCGGCAGGCAACAGGCCGCGTTCGATGGCGCGACGGCGGATCGCTTCGCGATCCAGGCCAGCGCCATCGTCGGCCACGTCCAGCACGATTTCCGAGCCCTCGCGATGCAGGCGGATGGCGATTTCGCCTTCTTCCGGCTTGCCGGCGGCACGACGCTGCTCCGGTGCTTCCAGACCGTGGGCAACCGAGTTGCGCAGCATGTGCTCCAGCGGCGCAACCATGCGATCAAGCACGTTGCGGTCGAGTTCGCCGTGGGTGCCTTCCAGGGTCAGGTGGACCTGCTTGCCGGTGTCCATGCCGGCCTGGCGGACCACCCGGCGCAGGCGCGGCACCAGGCCGTCGAACGGCACCATGCGCGCGCGCATCAGGCCATCCTGCAGTTCCGAGCTGACACGCGACTGCTGCTGCAGGAGCGAATCGTACTGGCGCGACAGATCGTCCAGCACGCCCTGCAGGCCTCCCAGATCGGCGGCGGACTCGTTCAGCGCGCGGCTGAGCTGCTGCAGGGTGGAGAAACGGTCCAGTTCCAGCGGATCGAACTTGTGGTCGGCCTGGTCCTGCTCGCGCTGGTAGCGGGCAACGATCTGCGCTTCGGTTTCCAGGTCCAGGCGACGCAGCTGGTCGCGAAGACGCGCGTTGGTGCGTTCCAGCTCGCCCATCGCGCCGCGGAAGGCACCGAGCTGCTGTTCCAGGCGCGAACGGTAGATCGCCACTTCACCGGCATGGTTGACCAGGCGGTCGAGCAGGTCGGCGCGCACACGTACCTGTTCCTGCTGCGGACGGGCCAGCGGGTCTTCGTCGGTAGAGCCTTCCACCGGCAACGGGGCCGACAGCGGCGCATCGACCACGGCCGCGGCCGGAGTCGCCTGCGGAGTCTGCTCCGCCTCGGTGGCAGCAGCGGCTGCAGCTGCGCTGGCAGCGGCGGCGATGTCGGTCGTGGTGCGTGCTTCAAAGGCATCGAGCAGATCCTGTGCCGGCTCGACAACGCGATGTTCACCAGTGCGCGTCAGCAGCTGGTGCAGGCGGTCAAAACCGCGCTCCAGCAACTGCACGTCACGACGTTCGATCTCGGTGCGCCCGCCAGCGACGGCCTCCAGCAACGATTCGATGCTGTGGCCGAGATCGCCGATGGCATTGATGCCCGCCATGCGCGCACCGCCCTTCAGCGTATGCAGATCGCGCTGCAGGCCGGCCAGGGCTTCGCGGTCCTGCGGCGCTTCGCGCAGTTCGCTGATCAGCCCATCGCAATGATCCAGCAGGTCCTTGCCTTCCTCGACGAAGATGTCGACCAGCTCGCGGTCATAGACGCTGAAGTCGAGCAGGTCGGCGCTGTCTTCGGATTCGGATTCGGATTCGGACTCGGTCTGGGCGTCGAGCGGAGCCGTGTCCGCCGGCACCACCGCATCGGCGCTGTCGACGGCGACAGGTTCGGCGTCGATCGCCGCAGCCTCCATCGCGATCGGCACCACGATCATGCCGCTGTCCGCCACGACAGGGTGGCCCGGAGCATCTTCCAGTTCGAAGAAGCGCGAGGGCGAAATGGCGTCCTGCGCCGTCTCCACCGGCCCGACGTCTTCCACCGTCGCCGGGGACGGCTGGTCGGTGCTCTCTCCTTCACCGACCGCCGCCTCCCCGCCGACGTCCGCATCCTCGGCAAAGGCTTCCGCCTCGCCAGGCGCGAGTTCGCTGGCCTGCAGACCGAGCACGGGCCATTGCCCGTCTTCGTCCCGATCCTGCTCCTCGTCGATCACGTGAAGACCGGCCTCGAGCGCGGCTTCCAGCGTGATCGGGTCTGCGAAGCCCGGCACAGCCATTTCATCCTGCAGGCTGGACGGCTCGCTGTCGAGCGGCACTGCAGCAGCGTCTTCATCCACCGCTGTTTCAGGTGTAGAGGGCAGTGGCGTATTCAGGTCGTTTGCGACATCCAGATCGCGGTCATCAACCGGCAGCGCGCTGGCATCCAGATACGGCGACAGATCATCCACCGCGGTCAACGCGGCGTCTTCCAACGCAGTGTCTTCCGATGCCGCCACCGCCTGTCCGGCTTCAATCTCCGCGGCAACGAGCGTGGCGGCAGCCACTTGCAACGTCGATTCCGGTGCCGGGGCGTCCGGCATCGAAGGCCACCCTGCGTCGAAGTAGCGCGACAGATCATCGCTGCCCGTCAACTCAGCGGACTCCAGGCCCGCGTCGCTCAACGCGTCCTCGCTGACCTGCACTGCATCCAGCACGTCGGCATCGGCGGCATCGGCGGCATCGGCGGCATCGGCGGCATCGACATCATCGGTATCACGCCCGGCTTCCGGCTCGATCCCGACCTCATGCGTCGACACGACGACATCGGTATCGGTATCGGCATCGGCGACCAGCGAAAGCAGTTGGTCGTCTTCGTCCTCATCCTCGACGTCCAGCCCGGTCATCGGCCAGCGTGCTTCCGGCAGCTCGCCGGCCAGCGCCTGCAGGCGCTGCGCCAGTTCAGCCTGCGGCGCAATCCGCGGCTGCTCGGCCTGCAGCGCGTCCATGGTCGCGTTGATCGCCTGCGCGGTCTCGTCCAGGGCCGCCACAGCGTCATCACCCGGCACCACCTCGGCGGCCAGCGCGCGCTTGATGTACGACTCGGCGCCGCCGGTAACGGCGGTGATCTCCGGCACTTCGGTCATCGCGAAGGCGCCGTTCATGGTGTGCACCGCACGCAGCAGTGCGTCGCTGACCGGCTGCGGCGCCTGCTGCGCAGAACGCAACCAGCCCTGCAGCGTGGCCTGGTGCAGTTCCACCTCGGCCTCCAGGATCTCTCGCAGCACGCTGTCGATGTTGGCCGGGGTACCCGACGCTTCGACAGCGCTCTCTGCCGGAGCATCGACAACCGGTTCGGTGCTGCCCAGCGGCTCGACAACATCGGACGCTGCCACCACCGTCGGCACAGCAGCGCCCGGCAGCGCAACGTAGAACGTCTCTTCGCCTGCAGCAACGCGATCGGCGATGGCCTGCATCGCCTGCAGGTCGACGCTGACCCGCTGGCCATCGCGCAGTGCCGCGTTCAACTGCGGCAGTGCCGTGTATGCGTGATCGACCATCGCCAACACCGCCGGCGTGGGGGCACGGGTGCCATCGAGCACGCGATTGAGCATGCCCTCGATCCTCCACGCGAACTCACCCAGGGTACGTGCGCCGACCAGGCGGCCACTGCCCTTCAGTGTGTGGAAAATGCGCCGGATCGGCCGCAGCCGATCCATGTTGTCCGGCTGCATGCGCCAGGCCGGCAGCAGCGTGCCGAGATTGCCCAGCTCGTCGTCGAATTCTTCCAGGAACACCTCGCGGATGTCCTGGTCGATGTTTTCGGCATCGTCGTCGAAACCCGCATCGAACCCGCCCTCGGCCACAGCCGACGGTACGGTTTCGGTCGCCCCGGCAGTTGCCTGCACGGCCTGGGGATTGAAGTCGGCGGCGGCGGCATTCAGTTCTGCGAAGAACTGCGCATCGGCCTCGCTGAAGTCGATTGGCGCGATGGTATCCACATCGACCAGAGACACGGTCGGCGCAGCCACCGAAGCAGGCAGGTCTTCGGACCCGCGCAGATCAGCGGCCGGTGCGATGTAAGCCTCAGCCTCGGTCTCGGTGGTGGCGTCGCTCAGTTCGGCGACGGGCAGGCCATCGTCGGCCTGCGGCACCGCAACTGCGTCAATGAGTTCCAGCGTCGCAGGCGACTCCTGTTCGTCGTCCAGCGACAGCGTTTCCATCGCCTCCAGCGACAGCACGTCATCGGCGTTGTCCAGCAGGCTGCTGTCGAAACGGAACACCACATCGTCGTTCAGCAGCGGCTGGCCGTCCTGTTCGGCGGCAACCGGATCGAACGCTGGCGAAATGACCGCATCCAGCGGCACAGCAAACAACGCCTCGTCCAACGAGGTCGCCGGGAGGGCGTCATCGTTGCCGTCTACGGCGGTTACCTGCGTGTCGCCCTCTTCCCGCGCGGGCGCTTCGGACAACGTCCAGGCAGCGGTGTTGGACTGTTCGGCGGACACCGGATCGAAGCTGACCGGATCGAAGCTGGCGAACGTCGGCGCACGCTCGTCGCCGTGTTCCGCAGCCGTACCTGCCGGCGCGTCGAATCCACCCAGCTCCCACTGCGGCACTTCCGGCGCGGGTGCACTGGAGGCCGCGAACAACAGGGGCGCCGGGGTGTCGCGCAGTTCGGCAGGAACTGCCGGCGTAGCCAGCGATCCGAACATCAGGCCGTTGTCGGCGGCCGGGGCCTCCGGCAGCGGATCAAAGGTGAAATCGGGCAGCGAGGCGGGCACGTCGCCCGGCGTCGGCGCGGCGGCCTGCACGATGGCGTCCAGCGGTTCGATCTGCAGCGGCACGGCCGACACAGGCACGGCTTCGCGCTCGACCGGCTGCACAGCTTCGGCTTCGGCTTCGGCTTCGGCCACGCCACGCTCGGGCAGCGGCCAGTAGCGCAGCGCTTCCAGGCTGCTGCGGGTGATGTCGAGGATGTCCTCGCGACCCGGACGGCGGTCGCGCAGGGCTTCCAGGTAGTACTCCAGGCTGGCCATGGCATCGGCCAGGGTGTCCAGCTGGCGTCCGCTGGGCACGCGCTGGCGGCCGATCAGTTCAGCTTCGATGTACTGCTGCACGCCGCGCAGGTAGTCGGCAGCGGTGCCCAGGTCGAGCATCCGCAATGCGCCGGAGACATCGCCGAGCAGGCGCGGCACGTCCTGCAGTTCGGCGTGGTTCCAGCTGGTTTCAATGAAGGCGACGAAATGCTCGCGGGCGGCGGCGAAATTGGCGATCGCCTCGTGCGCCAGCACTTCCACCGTGCGCCGGTTCTCCACAGCGCTCGGATCATCCTGACCACTGCCACTGGCACCGAGGTGTGCGACCTGATCGTCCAGCGATGCATCGACATAAAGCAGCGCACCGGCGATATCCAGCAGCATGTCTTCGTCGATCTGCTGGCGGCCTTCGACAACCCCGCGCAGTGCATCACGCTGCTGCTCGACCACGCCGCGCGCGGCGCCCAGGCCGAGCATGCCCAGGGTATCGGCCACCGAGCCAAGCTTGGTCACCTGCTCCTGCAGCTGTTGCGGCGCGCCGTCGGTACGCAGGTGCAGGTCGAGGGCGTCCTTGACCTGCAGCAGTTCTTCCTTGACCACGTTGCCGACGGTGTCCAGCAGTTCGCGGTTGCGGCCGCTGAGGCTGCCGCGTGCATGGTCCAGTTCCGCTTCGGTGGCGGTCACTGAATCGGGCGCGAACGCGAACAGCACGCTGTCGTTGATCAGCGCTTCGCCACGGGCGGCGCGGATCTCATTGAGCAGCGGCTGCAGCACGATCGGGATATCACGGTGCCCGTTCTGCAGGCGCTCCAGGTAGTCGGGCAGCAGCACGCTGCCGCGCATCAGGGTGGCGCAGGCCTCATCGCGCTCGGCCACCTCGCCCTTGCCGACCGCAACGGCGAGCTGTTCCAGCTCTTCGGCCACCATCGCCGGTGCATACAGTTCAACCATGCGCAGCGTGCCCTGCACCTGGTGCAGGTAGCCGGCGCAGATGCGCATGCGGCTGCTGTCGCCCGGGTCTTCGGCGAAGTACTCGACCTCGTTGCGCACCAGGCGCAGGGTCTCGTCCAGCTCGGGCTTGACCCAGCCCAGGGCCGCGTGGCTCATCGCATCGCGCAGGCTGCTCATGGATGCGCTCCGGTCGCCGCCACGCGACGGTCGCGCGGATCCTGGCGTGGGAAATGGAAATGCTTCATCGACTGGTTCCTTGCTCGCCGCCCTGCCCGTGTCACGCCGGCAGCTTGAAGTCGGCGACCGAACGACGCAGGTCGGCCGCCAGCTGCGCCAGGTGGCCGATCGACTCGGCGGTCTGCCCGGCACCCTGCGAGGTCTGACCGGTGATCTGGCGGATCACGCCCATCGTGCGGGTGATGTCCGACGCCGCCGACGACTGCTGCTGGGCGGCGATGGAGATGTTCTTGATGAGGGTGTTGAGTGCGTTGGACACGCGCTCGATCTCGGTCAGCGCGGTACCGGCGTCTTCGGCCAGGCGCGCACCGGACACCACTTCGGCGGTGGTCTGCTCCATCGAGGTGACCGCTTCGTTGGTATCGGCCTGGATGGCCTGGACCAGGTTCTCGATGCGTCGGGTCGCACCGGAGGTGCGCTCTGCCAGTCGCTGCACTTCGTCGGCCACGACCGCGAAACCACGACCGGCTTCACCGGCCGACGCTGCCTGCACGGCCGCGTTCAACGCCAGGATGTTGGTCTGCTCTGAAATGTCGTTGATCAGTTCCACGATCGAGCCGATCTCCTGCGAGGACTCGCCCAGGCGCTTGATGCGCTTGGAGGTTTCCTGGATCTGGTCGCGGATCTGGTCCATGCCCTGGATGGTCTCGCGGACCACGCCGGCACCCTCGGCGGCGATCACCACCGAACGCTGTGCCACGTCGGCCGACTCGGCCGAGTTGCGCGATACCTGCTCGATGCTGGCGGCGATCTCGCCGATCCGGTCCGAGGCCGAGGTGATCTGGTTGGCCTGGTGGCCGGCCGCTTCGGCCAGCTGCATCGCCGTTGCCTGCGTTTCCTGGGTCGACAGCGCGACCTTGGCCGAGGTGTCGTTGATGGTGGTCACCAGGTGGCGCAGTTCATCCACCGCGTAGTTGATGGCGTCTGCGATCGCGCCGGTCATGTCCTCGGTCACCGAGGCTTTCACCGTCAGGTCGCCCTCACCGAGCGAGGAGATTTCATCCAGCAGCCGCATGATCGCCTGCTGGTTGCGGCTGTTGAACTCCACCTGTGTCTGGTAGCGCAGTTCCTGCTCGCGCGAGCGGCTGCGCACGTTGGTGGAGACGAAACCGATGATCGCGATCAGCGACAGCGCACCGGATACCACGCCGATCCAGAAATTCGGGAACAGGCGGGTGTCGGACACCGAGCCGAACGAGGAGAACGCTTCGAACAGCTTGCGGCTGTCGGTCAGCATCTTCGCCGAACCCTGGCCCAGCGTGGCGGCAGCGGACTGCGCGGCGAACAGCTGGCGCGAGCTGGCCAGGATCGCGTCGGCGTCCTGTTTCATCGCCTCCCACTTCTGCTGCGACTGCTCCAGCGCCGCAACGGCGGCAGCGCCGCGCACGGCGGTGATGCCCAGATCCTCGTTGCCATTGCGCAGCGCATCGAGCACCTGCGAGAACACGGTGATGTCGCGGGCCAGCGCGTCACCGGCAGCGGCCGCAGCCGTGCCGCCGGCGCGGATTTCAGTCACGCGACGCGCCATCGAACCGGCCACCACCACCTGCTGCAGGGCACTGTAGACCTGCGACGCCGGGGCGCCGGAGGCGGACATCGCACGCACCAGTTCGTTCAACTGGGCCTGCAGGCCCGGCACCGCACCGGAGAAGTTGTTGGCGTTGCCGGCCAGGGCCAGCACTGCCGGTTCACTGGCGACCAGCTGCCCTGCCTGCTTGCCCAGCGGCGTCCAGGTATCGGCCAGGGTCGAGATCGCCCGCGACACGCCGGGTTCGTTGCCGTAGCGCCCCTGCAGGGTCGACACGTTCTGCTCGATCGCGTTGCGGGTGGCCTTGAAGGCGGTGAAGGCCTGCGCGTTGCCGCCGACCGCGTCACGACCCTGGTTGGCCAGCTGCTGCGACAGCACCTGCAGGTCCGCGGCCTTGGAGCCGGCATCGGCCAGGCGGCTGCCCTGCCAGGTGGACACACCCGTGTTCACGCCGAACAGGATCATCGACAGGGCCAGCAGCGCCAGCCAGAGGTTGCTGCCGCCCAGCCGCAGCTTGCCGGACTTGGTGGCATCCGAAGCAGTACTCATCGTTCAACCTCGATTTTCAATGCAGGGGGCGATGCCCGGCCTCAGGCCGCGGCTTGCCGGAATTCAGGGGTGCGCGACAGCAGCGAGAGCGAGAACACGCCCCAGTCGTTGCCATCGGCATGGAAAGCGCGATCGACGAAGTGCCCGTAGCGTCCTTCGGCCAATGAACCGGCCTCGATCTGCTGGGTCAGCTCGAAACTGCGCTGGCCGAACAGTTCGTCGATGGTCAGGGCGACGTCGCCACCGGCCTGGCGCATGATCAGCACGCGCTGGCCTTCCTGCTGGACGGTGCGCGCACCTTCCAGGAAGTACTTCAGGTCGACCACCGGGAACAGGTTGCCGCGCAGGTTGCCCACGCCCAGCAGCCACGGCTGCGCGCAGGGCACAGGGGTCACCGGCGGCATCGGTACGATCTCCACCACTTCGCGGAAATCGGACACCAGCCGGCGCTGGCCGACACGGAATCCGACGCCACGCCACAGATCCTGGGCGAACTGTCGCCCGGGCAGCTGCACCGCGTGGGCCAGGCTGCGCCGTTCGTAGGCTTCAAGAATGTCGAAGGGCGAGCGCATCAGGCCACCAGCTCGTTGATCCGCGCGATGAGTTCTTCCTCGCGCGGCGGCTTGACGATGTAGTCGGCGGCGCCCTGGCGCAGCCCCCAGGCCTTGTCGGTTTCCATCGCCTTGGTGCTGACGATGATGACCGGGATGTGCTTGATCGCGGCGTCGCGGGCCATCGCCCGGGTCGCCTGGAAACCGCTCATGCCCGGCAGCACCACGTCCATCAGGACCAGCTGCGGCACCTGGTCGCGGACCAGCTGCAGGCCATCTTCGGCGTTGTCCGCTTCCAGCACCTCATGGCCGGCACGGCGCAGCCATTGGGTGAACACCGCGCGGTCGGTCGGTGAATCCTCGATCAGGACGATACGAGCCATTGTGCCTTTCCCCCCTGGTCAGGCGTTGACGTACGTGCGGATGGCACCCAGCAGTTCTTCGCGCGTGAATGGCTTGGTCAGGTATTGCTCCGAGCCGACGATGCGCCCCCGCGCCTTGTCGAACAGACCATCCTTGGATGACAGCATGATCACCGGGGTCGCCTTGAACAGCTGGTTGCCCTTGATCAGTGCGCAGGTCTGGTAGCCATCCAGGCGCGGCATCATGATGTCGACGAAGATGATCTGCGGCTGCTGGTCGGCGATCTTGGCCAGGGCCTCGAAACCGTCCGTTGCGGTCACTACTTCGCAGCCTTCGCGCTTCAGCAGTGTTTCCGCAGTCCTGCGGATGGTCTTCGAGTCATCGATGACCATCACCCGGAGTCCTGCGAGCTCCCCGCCCGCAGTCGTGTTTTCAGTCATTGCCATTCCCCAAGCGCGCGGCCCAATCTTTGGCGGGAGCCGCTGCGAAAGCGTATCTATATCGCACTTCCCGCGCCCGCTTCAAGGGCGCTCCGTGGCGCGGGGCGTGGCGCCGGGCTGAACGTGACCGGATTGGCAATCACTGCGCAGCCCGGCAAGGGACGCTGCGTTGCACATTGCCGGGGAGGCGCACGGCCGGCGTTGCCGCTACCATCAACGCCTTGCCTGACAGGTGCACCCATGCCGTTGAACGTCATCGTGGTGATGGACCCCATCGCCCACATCAAGATCGCCAAGGACACCACGTTCGCCATGCTGCTGGAAGCCCAGCGCCGCGGCCACGCCCTGCACTACGTGCGCCCGGGCGGGCTGGCGCTGGAAGGCGGGGTGGCCGTGGCCTGGACCGCCCCCCTGCAGGTGCGCGACGACCCCGCCGGCTGGTACGAGCTGGGCGCATTCAGCCGGACTGAATTCGGCCCCGGCCAGGTCGTGCTGATGCGCAAGGACCCGCCGGTCGACGCCGAGTACGTCTACGACACCCAGGTGCTGGATGTCGCCGCCGCCGCCGGCGCCTGCGTGGTCAACAACCCACAGGGCCTGCGCGACTACAACGAGAAGCTGGCCGCGCTGCTGTTCCCGCAGTGCTGCCCGCCGACCCTGGTCAGCCGCGATGCCAAGGCGCTGAAGGCCTTCGCGCTGGAACACGGCCAGGCCGTGCTGAAGCCGCTGGATGGCATGGGTGGGCGCTCGATCTTCCGCAGCGGCCAGGGCGACCCCAACCTGAACGTGATCCTGGAAACGCTGACCGACGGCGGCCGCAAGCTGGCCCTGGCCCAGAAGTTCATTCCCGACATCACTGCCGGCGACAAGCGCATCCTGCTGGTCGATGGCGAGCCGGTCGATTACTGCCTGGCGCGCATTCCGCAGGGCGATGAGTTCCGCGGCAACCTGGCCGCCGGTGGCCGCGGCGAAGGCCGGCCGCTGAGCGAACGCGACCGCTGGATCGCCGCCCAGGTCGGCCCGGAGATGAAGCGCCGTGGCATGCGTTTCGTCGGCCTGGACGTCATCGGCGACTACCTGACCGAGGTCAACGTGACCAGCCCGACCTGCGTGCGCGAACTGGACGCGCAGTACGGCCTGAACATCGCCGGCACCCTGTTCGACGCGATCGAGGCCGATCTGCGCTGATGGATGCCGCACCTGCCGTCCTTGCCCCGCCGCCGCGCGAAGCGCAGCGGCTGGGAGCCACCATCGCCCTGTCGGTGCTGGTGCACGCCCTGCTGATCCTCGGGGTCGGCTTTGCCGTGAAAGGCGATGCGCCACTGGTGCCGACGCTGGAAGTGATCTTCAGCCAGACCCGTACCGCGCTGACCCCGAAGCAGGCGGATTTCCTGGCCGCCGCCAGCCAGGAGGGCGGTGGCGAACATGATCGTGCGCAGCGCCCACGCGACAACCAGGCCGGCATCGTGCCGCAGGCGCAGTCCGGCATCAGCCCGGTACCGCAGCAGCAACAGTCGGCAGCACCGGTGCCGCCACCGCAGGCGCGCGTGGTCAGCAGCCGCAATGGCCAGGACACGGTGGCCCTGGCACAGTCGCGCCCTACCCCGTTGCAGCCCACCCCGGATGCACCACTGACCGCACGCGAACAGCGCGATGCCGAGATGGCGCGGTTGGCAGCGGAAGTACACCTGCGGTCGGCGCAGTACGCAAAGCGCCCGAACCGGAAATTCGTTTCGGCCAGTACGCGCGAATACGCCTACGCCAATTACCTTCGCGCGTGGGTGGACCGCGCAGAGCAGGTCGGCAACCTGAACTACCCCGACGAAGCGCGGCAGCGCCGGCTGGGCGGGCAGGTGGTGATCAGCGTGGGGGTACGCCGCGATGGCAGCGTTGAAAGCAGCCGCATCCTGCGCTCCAGCGGCACGCCCTTGCTGGATGAGGCAGCGCTGCGGGTGATCCAGCTGGCGCAGCCGTTCCCGCCGTTGCCCGACAGCGACGATCAGATCGACATCCTGCAGGTCACGCGCACATGGGTGTTCCTGCCGGGTGGCGAACTGCGCGACGACCGGTAAGGGTTTCTGCCCGGGCCTGCGGCCCGGGACCCGCTGGAAGCAACTGCAACGGCAAGATCAAGAGCGGCGGTCGGTGTACTGAGGCTTGGCGGGGCGGTGTCGGGCGGCGGGGACGCCGCAAGTACGTCCCTGTAGGCTTGGCCGCGGCATCCATGCCGCGGACACCCCGCCATCCGACACCTGGCTCTTATAAACATCTCCGAGCCCCCCAGACAGAACCATTAAAATCGTATGCCGGCTTTTGCTTTGAAAAAAAAAAAAAACACAAACAA
>NZ_WKEE01000058.1:0-32132 GCF_021605635.1 Stenotrophomonas sp. PA-6-5C | reverse complement strand
GCGGCATTCCCTGCCGGGGGTACTGCTGCATCCTGCGTGCTGTCTTCGGAGAGGGCGGGGGAGGAAGCGGCCGGTGGTGCCGGCATGGCCAGCCAGACCAGGACGAACAGGGTTGATACCGCGGTGACCGCGGGGGCGGTGAGGCTGCGACGCATCCGGGTGTTCATGGTTCCCCCTGTCTCAGGTGACTGGTGTTGTATGCAACTATAACACCGGCACGCCTGTGTGCAAGTCCTGCCCCTACCCAACTGATGGCAGGGGTGGTCATGGCACCGAAATAATCATTCAACTATTTGATTTTCATTGGGAAAGCGAAATCTCGGAGGGCCGCTTTTGGCCAGCCTCCCATTCAGCCATGTCCATGCTATGTCATCAGCCGAGGGCTGGGGCGCGCTGCCAGCGACTTCCGCCACGCCGTGCAAAGCGCAACGGCGCCTGTGCTCCAGAGGGGTGCAGACCCCGGTGCTATAGTTCGGCCGATTCCCGGCCGGCCACGGCCGGACCCCTGGAACGGCTACCGCGGAACGTCTCCCATGCCCTTGTCGACTGCCTCCTCCCGCCGCCTTCGCGGCCTGTCCCTGTTGACCCTGCTGGCCGCAGGCCTGGCCACGTCGGCCGGCGCGTTTGCCGCCGATCTGCTGGATCTGTCGTATCGGCCGCTGGCGGGCAAGCAGCAGGTCAATCTGCAGCAGCGTTACCACGGCCAGGTGCTGCTGGTGGTCAATACGGCAAGCAAGTGCGGCTATACCCCACAGTACGAAGGTCTGGAAGCGCTGCAGAAGCAGTACGCCGGCAAGGGATTTGCAGTGCTCGGCTTCCCGTCCAACGATTTCAAGGGGCAGGAGCCCGGTGACGAAAAGCAGATCCAGGATTTCTGCACGCTTACTTATGGCGTGAAGTTCCCGATGTTCGAAAAGGTGCACGTGACCGGTGCGCAGGCCACGCCGCTGTATCAGCGCTTGACCGCCGCCACCGGTGTGGCGCCCGCGTGGAATTTCCACAAGTATCTGGTCGGGCGCGATGGCCAGGTCATTGCCCAGTTCGCCAGCAAGGTCACCCCGGATGATCCGCAGCTGAAAGCGGCCATCGACAAGGCGCTTGCGGCACCGGCTGTACATTGAATGCCGGCACGGATGCCTCGACATCGACGGCATGCGTGCGACAATACGTGTTTTCGCGCCGACGTCGGCGTCCAGTCACTTCCAGGAATGCAGCGAATGAAAATGGGAATGCGCGGCGCCGCGGCGTCGGTTCTGATTCTGGCGATGGGCACCTCCGGTGTCGCCCTGTCGCAACAACCGGCCGCTCCCTCGGCCGCCAAGGAGACCGCACCCTTGAATTCCCCCAAGCAGAAGCTCGGCTACGCCATTGGCCTGGATGTGGCCAAGTCGTTCGCGCCGATCGCCGATGAAATCGATGCGGCCGCGCTGCGCACCGCCGTGGAACGTTCCTTCGAAGGCCTGCAGCCGCAGATCACCCAGGAACAGGCCAAGGCGACCGATGCCGCGCTGCGCCAGGTAGTGATGGCCCGCAGCGGCCAGCAGGTGCCGGGCGTCGCGCCGGGCTCGCAGCCGGCGAAGGTCGACCGGGTCAAGGTCGCGCAGATGATCGGCGCCTATTCGGTGGGTCCGTCGCTGGCACAGCTGAAGGACGATATCGATACCGCCTCGCTGTTTGACGCGATCAACACTGGCCTGAGCAAGGGCCAGCCGAAGATGACCGAAGCTGACGCCACTGCCACCATCCAGGCGTTCATGGGCACCAAGCAGGCCGAAATGCAGGCCAAGGCCGCACAGGCTGCGCAGACCAACCGTCAGGAAGGCAACGCATTCCTGGCCAAGAACAAGACCCAGCCGGGCGTGGTGACCACCCCGTCGGGCCTGCAGTACCAGGTGATCCGCCCGGGCAGCGGCGAGCGTCCGTTGCCGTCCAGCAAGGTGCGCGTGAACTACGAAGGCAAGCTGCTCAACGGCACGGTGTTCGACAGTTCCGCAGGTCGTGGTCCGGCCGAATTCGGTCTGGACCAGGTCATCAAGGGCTGGACCGAGGGCGTGGCCCTGATGCCGGTCGGCTCGAAGTACCGCTTCTGGATCCCGGGTGAACTGGCGTACGGCGAGAACGGCACCCCGGGTGGTCCGATCGGTCCGAACGCCACCCTGACCTTCGACGTCGAGTTGCTGGGCGTTCTGCCGTAAGCCACCACGGAGTCAGCACGGATATGCGCGTTGCGATTTTTGGTACCGGTTATGTAGGTCTGGTGACCGGCACCTGCCTGGCCGACGTCGGCCACCAGGTGGTCTGTGTCGATATCGACCAGACCAAGGTGGATGGCCTCAACCGGGGCATCATCCCGATCTACGAGCCCGGCCTGGAGCCGATGGTGAAGGCCAACCATGCCGCGTCACGGCTGGTGTTCACCACCGACGCGGCGACCGCCATCGGCCACGGCCAGGTGGTGTTCATCGCCGTGGGCACGCCGCCGGACGAGGATGGCAGCGCGGACCTGCAGTACGTGCTGGCCGTGGCCCGCACCATTGGCCGGTACATCTCGGTGCCGACCGTGGTGGTCAACAAGTCGACGGTGCCGGTAGGCACCGCCGACAAGGTGCGTGCGGCCATTGCCGAGGAACTGGCAGCACGTGGCGCTGATATCGCCTTCGATGTGGTGTCCAACCCTGAATTCCTGAAGGAAGGCGACGCCGTTGCCGACTGCATGCGGCCTGACCGCATCATCATCGGTGCGACCAGCGCCGAGTCGGTCGCCGTGATGCGTCGCCTGTACGCACCGTTCAATCGCAACCACGATCGCGTGGTGGAGATGGACGTGCGTTCGGCCGAGCTGACCAAGTACGCCGCCAATGCAATGCTGGCGACCAAGATTTCGTTCATGAATGAAATCGCCAACATCGCCGAGCGTGTCGGAGCCGACGTCGAGCAGGTCCGCCAGGGCATCGGTTCGGACCCGCGCATCGGCTGGCACTTCATCTATCCGGGTGCCGGTTACGGCGGTTCGTGTTTCCCCAAGGATGTGCAGGCACTGGCCCGCACCGCGCAGCAGGCCGGCCTGGAGCCGAAGCTGCTGAACGCGGTGGAGGCGGTGAATGAATCGCAGAAGGGGCACCTGTTCGCCCTGATCCAGCGGCACTACGACAAGGGTGAGGACGAAGGCGTGCGCGGCAGGACGTTTGCCGTGTGGGGCCTGGCGTTCAAGCCGAATACCGACGACATGCGCGAGGCCTCCAGCCGCCGCCTGCTGGCCCAGTTGTGGGAAGGTGGTGCGACGGTGCGCGCCTACGATCCGGAGGCGATGCATGAATCGCAGCGGATCTTCGGCGAGCGCGACGATCTGGTGTTCTGTGACAGCGCCGACGACGCGCTGCAGGGCGCCGATGCGTTGGTCGTGGTGACCGAGTGGAAGCAGTTCCGCAGCCCCGATTTCCAGATGCTGCGCGAGCGGCTGAAGGATGCGGTGGTGTTCGATGGCCGCAATCTGTATGAGCCGGCCGAAGTCGAGGCCGCTGGCCTTGCGTATTACGGCATAGGCCGGGGACGTTCGTTGCATGTCTGAAGTACCGACCGAACGCGAGCAGGCGCTGGAAGCGCGCCTGGTCGAGCTGGAGATGCGCGTGTCCTTCCAGGAACACGCGCTGGCCGAACTGAGCGATGCACTTGCAGACGCGCGTATGGAAGGCAGCCGTAATGCCGGCATCCTGCGCGTGCTGCTGGAGGACCTGGGCAAGGTCCGCAATGCATTGAATTCTTCTGATCCGGCGAGCGAACCGCCGCCGCCGCACTACTGATCCATATCCTATGAGCGATACCCTCCGCGACCAGCTGATGGGCCTGGGCTTCAAGCCCGCGCCCAAGCCCGAGCGCAAGAATGATGCCCCCCGCCGTGATGGCCGCCCGCAGGGCAAGGGTGGCAATGGCAATGGAAAGCCGCAGCAGGCTGGCAGGGGCGAACACAAGCCCGGCGAGCGGCGGGCGCATGGCAATGGTGGTCCGGGCAAGCCCGGCCAGCAGCGTGGTCAGGGCCACGGGCAGGGGCCGCGCAAGCCGCGAACCGCCGAGGAAATGGATCTGGCCAAGGCTTACGCGATCCGTGCCCAGCGCGAAAAAGAAGAGCGTATCGAGACCGAGCGCCTGAAGCAGGAAGAAGCCCGCCAGCGCCGCGAGGCCAAGGTGAAGCTGGAAGAACTGCTGAAGGACAAGAGCCTGAATGCCGAATCGGCCGACATCGCGCGCCACTTCCCGTATGGCGGCAAGATCAAGCGCATCTACGTCACTGCCGAGCAGCTCAAGGCACTCAACGCCGGTGAACTGGGCGTGGTCCAGCTCAACGGCCGCTACCTGCTGGTGACAGCCGATGTTCTGGCCCAGTCTGAAGCGGTGTTTGCGGCTTCGGTGGCGTTGAAGGTCGACCCGAATGCGCCGGCCGAGGACGATCCCTACGCCGACCCGCAGTACCAGGTGCCCGACGACCTGGTCTGGTAAGTCAACGCGACCATTGTTGAACGCACTGGGCGCCGAAGGGCGCCCGTTGCATGTCAGGAGCAGGGTCATGCAGGAAAGCAGTCCCGGATATTTCCCGCATATCGATGGTCTGCGTGCGATCGCCGTGCTGGCGGTCATCGTGTTCCACCTGGCCCCGGCCTGGCTGCCGGGCGGGTTCACCGGCGTTGACGTGTTCTTCGTCATCTCCGGTTTCGTGGTCAGCGCGTCCGTACATCGGTTGCCGGCGCTTTCGCTGGGGCAGTCGATGCTGCGCTTCTATGCGCGCCGCATCCGCCGCATCGCCCCGGCGCTGCTGACCTGCCTTCTGCTGACCGCCGTGGCAAGCGTGTTGTTCATCCCCGAATCCTGGCTCAGCGAGGCCAGCGACAAGACCGGTTTGATGGCCTTCTTCGGTTTCAGCAACTGGGTGCTGGCGGCCATCGGCAACGACTATTTCGCGCCCAGGGCCGAGTTCAATCCGTATACCCATACCTGGTCGCTGGGCGTGGAAGAGCAGTTTTACCTGCTGTTCCCGTTGCTGTTCCTGGCCTGGGCGCGCGGCCGGCACGGGCGCCGGATCAGCCTGGGCCTGTTTGCGCTGGTCAGCGTGGCGTCGCTGTTGCATGCCGCCGCGCTGGGCATGCGCGAGGCGCCGCCGCCGTGGGCGTTCTATGCCACCAGTACCCGTCTGTGGCAGCTGGGCGTGGGCGTGCTGCTGTTCCAGCTGCTGCATGTGCGCGAACCGCACATTGCGTTGACGGGGCTACCGGCAAAACGCAGTGCGCCATTGTTCTCGCTGCTGGCCACGTTGTCGCTGGCGCTGCTGGGGTGGGCCCTGTGGTCCGCACGCGCCGGCCACTCGCCGTGGCCAGACGGCCTGCTGCCGGCCTTCGCCACCGCCGGCCTGCTGTGGTCCCTCCATCATCACCCGCAGGCGCGGATCGGCCGTCTTCTGGCCAGTTCGCCGATGCGCCGCATCGGCCTGCTTTCCTATTCGCTGTACCTGTGGCATTGGCCGGTGTTCGTGCTGATGCGCTGGACCGTTGGCCTGCAGACGCCGGCGCAGATGGCCGCCGCCGTCGGACTGGTGGTGGTGTTGTCCTGGCTGTCCTGGCGCTGGGTGGAACGACCGTTCCGTGGACCGCTCGCGCAGCGCCTGACGTCCGCACGCTGGGTAGGCACCGGTGGAGTGATGCTGCTGCTTGCAGGTGGCATGCAGATGCTGCTGTACGCGCAGGCACCGCTGCTTTCGTTGAGCACGGTGAGTCGACATCCCGCCGATTGGTACCCCAATGGCAAGAGCGTGGCCCACGACTACCCGGACTGCGCGCTGGACGTCGGCAAGCACCGTTTCGAAGGGGGCAGTGCACGCACCTTCGCCCGCGGCCAATGCAGCCGCCCGGCGGTTGCAGGCGTGCCGGCGCAGGTGTTCGTTGCCGGTGATTCGCACGCCATGGCCTATATCGAACTGCTGCAGCGACTGGCTCTGGATACCGGGACGCAGGTATCGCTGTATGGCCGTGGCGGCTGCCCGCAGATCAGCCTGCAGAAGTGGCGAGGCGCCGGCGCTGGCTGCGCGGCGTTCGATGCGGCCGTGCTGGCCGACATCACGCAGCGGGCGCAGCCCGGTGATGTGGTGGTGCTCGTGTCATTGCGGATCCCGCGCCTGTCCGACCAGTTCGTATTGTTCGATGCGCAGGCGCAGTTGGCCGGTGAACTGACGCCGGAAGCCACCGCCGGACGCGAGACGGAAGTGGCCGAGTCGATCACGCAGTGGAAGCCGTTGGCCGAGCGCGGTGTGCGGATCGTGCTGGAAGCACCCAAGCCAGTGCTGCCGGCGCCGCCCTATCGCTGTTCGGACCGCTTCAATGCACGCAACGAGGTCTGCCGAAATGGCATGGACAGCACCCGCGTGGCCATGGACACCCTGCGTGCGCCCATGCTGGGCAGCCTGCGGCAGGTGGTCGATGGCCTGCCCGGTGCGGTGCTGTGGGACCCATTGCCGGTGCTGTGCGATGCCAACCAGTGCCCGGCGCAGCGGGAGGGCAGGCCGCTGTACTTCGATGGCGACCACCTCAGCGCATACGGCAATCGCATGCTGTTGCCGTCGCTGCGGCAGGTGCTTCTGCAACCGTGAAACCGGGCGTGACCCGGCCCTTCCGGAGCGTTCGCGGGCAGGGGTAGCCCCAAGACAATCCTGTCAGCGGATCATTCCGGATCGTAATCCAGATTCGACGCCAGCCAGCGTTCGGCCTGGGCGCGGTCCACACCCTTGCGGCGTGCGTAGTCGGTGACCTGCTCGCGCCCCAGCCGCCCGACCACGAAATACTGGCTCTGCGGGTGGCTGAAGTAATAGCCCGACACCGCCGCGGTCGGCAGCATCGCGAAGCTCTCGGTCAGCTGCATGTCGGCGTTGGTTTCCGCGTCCAGCAGGTCGAACAGCCGGCGCTTTTCGCTGTGTTCGGGGCAGGCGGGGTAGCCGGGCGCGGGGCGGATGCCGCGGTACTTTTCGTCGATCAGCGCTTCGTTGTCGAGTGTTTCGGCGTGGTCGTAGCCCCAGAATCCGGTGCGTACGCGCTGGTGCAGGCGTTCGGCCAGTGCTTCGGCAAAGCGGTCGGCGAGCGCCTTCAGCAGGATCGCGTTGTAGTCATCGTGGTCGGCCTCGAAACGGGCCACGTGCGCGTCGATACCGATGCCTGCGGTGACTGCGAAGGCGCCGATCCAGTCCTGCTTGCCGCTGTCGGCCGGGGCGATGAAATCGGCAAGGCAGAAATCCGGGCGTTCGGCGGGCTTGTCCACCTGTTGCCGCAGGAAGTGCAGGGTGGCCTCGCCATCGGGATGCTGCACACGTACGTCGTCGCCGATGCTGTTGGCGGGCCACAGGCCGAACACGGCCTTGGCCTGCAGCCACTTCTCGTTGACGATGCGGTCGAGCATCGCGCGTGCGTCCTGGTACAGCTCGCTGGCCTGGGTACCAACGATCTCATCGGTGAGGATGGCCGGGTACTTGCCGGCCAGTTCCCATGCCTGGAAGAACGGTGTCCAGTCGATGTAGGGCACCAGTTCGGCCAGCGGGTAATCATCGAATACATGCAGACCTGGCTGCTTCGGTGTGGGTGGCGTGTACGCCTCCCAGTCGCACTTGAACTTCTGGCCGCGAGCATGCTCCAGCGAGACCAGGCGCTTGGCGTCGCCGCGGTTGCGGTGGCGGGTACGGATCTCGGCATAGTCCGCCTCGTTGGCAGCGACGAACGCATCCCGCAACTCGCGCGAGATCAGCGACTGCGCCACGCCGACGGCGCGCGAGGCATCCTTCACCCAGACCGTCGGCGCTTTGTAATGTGGGTCGATCTTCAACGCGGTGTGCGCACGCGAGGTGGTCGCGCCGCCGATCATCAGCGGCAGGTCAAAGCCCTGTCGCTGCATTTCACGGGCGACATGGCTCATTTCTTCCAGCGACGGCGTGATCAGGCCGGACAGGCCGATGATGTCGGCCTGGTGTTCGCGTGCGGCATCGAGGATCTTCTGCGCCGGTACCATCACGCCGAGATCGATCACCTCGAAGTTGTTGCACGCCAGGACCACGCCGACGATGTTCTTGCCGATGTCGTGCACATCGCCCTTCACCGTGGCCATGATGATCCTGCCATTGCTGCGGGCGGTGTCGCCGCTGCGAGCCTTCTCGGCTTCGATGTAGGGCAGCAGGTAGGCCACCGCCTTCTTCATCACCCGTGCCGACTTCACCACCTGCGGCAGGAACATCTTGCCGGCACCGAACAGATCGCCGACCACGTTCATGCCATCCATCAGCGGGCCTTCGATCACGTCGAGCGGTCGGCTGGAACGCTGCCGGGCTTCTTCGGTATCGGCTTCCACCCAAGCATCCAGACCGTGCACCAGTGCATGCGCCAAGCGTGCGTCCACTGGTTTCTCGCGCCAGGCCAGGTCTTCGGTCTTTGCCGCGCCCTTGCTGCCCTTGTAGCGTTCGGCGATTTCAAGCAGGCGCTCGGTGGCATCACGGCGGCGGTTGAGGATCACGTCCTCCACCCGCTCGCGCAGGTCCGGCTCCAGTTCGTCGTAGATCGGCATGGCGCCGGCGTTGACGATACCCATGTCCATGCCCGCGGCGATCGCGTGGTACAGGAACACCGAGTGGATCGCCTGACGCACGGTCTCGTTGCCACGGAACGAGAACGATACGTTCGATACGCCGCCGGATACATGGCAGTGCGGCAGCGTCTGCTTGATGATGCGGGTGGCTTCGATGAAGTCGACCGCGTAGTTGTCATGCTCTTCAATGCCGGTGGCGACGGCGAAGATGTTCGGGTCGAAGATGATGTCCTGCGGCGGGAAGCCGATGTCATCGACCAGCAGGCGATAGGCGCGGGTGCAGATTTCGACCTTGCGCGCGCAGGTGTCGGCCTGCCCGGCCTCATCGAAAGCCATCACCACCGCGGCGGCGCCATAGCGCAGTACTTTGCGCGCATGCTCGCGGAACAGCTCCTCGCCTTCCTTCAGCGAGATCGAATTGACCACGCTCTTGCCCTGCAGGCACTTCAGGCCAGCCTCGATCACGCTCCATTTGGAGGAATCGACCATCACCGGAATGCGCGCGATGTCCGGCTCGGACATGATCAGGTTGAGGTAGCGGGTCATTGCCGCTTCCGAATCGATCAGGCCCTCGTCCATGTTGACGTCGAGGATCTGCGCGCCGCTGGCCACCTGCTGCCGGGCCACGTCCACCGCTTCCTCGTAGCGGCCTTCCTTGATCAGCTTGCGGAACTGCGCACTGCCGGTGACGTTGGTGCGTTCACCGACATTGACGAACAGCAGGTCCGGGGTGATGACCAGCGGTTCCAGGCCGGACAGGCGGGTAGGGCGGACAGGTGTCATGGCAGGCAGCGGCTCAACGGCAACAGGGCGGAAGATGGATGGCGGTGGCAGTGCTGCTCATGCGGCCTGGACCTGGACGGCAGGCAAGGCGCGCGGCGGCAGGCCGGCTACCGCAAGCGCGATCGCGCGGATGTGGTCCGGAGTGGAGCCGCAGCAGCCGCCGACCAGGTTCAGCAGGCCATCTTCGGCAAAGCCGCGCAGGGTGGCCGCCATTTCCTCGGGTGTTTCGTCGTACTCACCGAACGCATTGGGCAGGCCGGCATTGGGATGGGCGCTGACGTAGCAGTCCGACACCTGCGACAGCGTTTCCACATGCGGGCGCATGGCGTCGGCGCCGAGCGCGCAGTTCAGGCCGATCGACAACGGCCGTGCATGCGCCAGCGAGGCCTGGAAGGCCTCGGCGGTCTGCCCGGACAGGGTGCGCCCGGAGGCATCGGTGATGGTGCCGGAAATCATGATCGGCAGCCGCGCGCCACGTGCATCGAAGGCTTCCTCGATGGCATACAGCGCGGCCTTGGCGTTGAGCGTATCGAAGATGGTCTCGACCATGATCGTGTCGGCGCCACCATCGATCAGGCCATCGATGGCTTCGCGGTAGGTACTGCGCAGCTCGTCGAAACTGGTGTTGCGGAAACCGGGATCGTTGACGTCCGGGCTGATCGAGGCGGTGCGGCTGGTCGGGCCGAGCACACCGATGACGAAGCGCGGCTTGCCCGGCGTGGTCGCCGCCACCGCATCACAACAGGCACGGGCAACGGCAGCGCCCGCCTTGTTCAGTTCGTACACCAGGTGTTCGAGGTGGTAGTCGGCCTGGCTGACCGAGGTGGCGTTGAAGGTGTTGGTTTCCACCAGATCCGCGCCTGCTTCCAGGTAGGCGGTGTGGATGCCGGCGATGACTTCCGGCCGGGTCAGCAGCAACAGATCGTTGTTGCCCTTCAGGTCGTGGCCTTCCGGTGTGCCGCCGTGGTCGCAGCCGGGGCCATGGGTGTGGTCGTAACCGCCGGCGAAGCGCTCGCCCCGATAGTCGTCTTCCTGCAGGCCGTGGCGCTGGATCATCGTGCCCATCGCGCCGTCGATGATCAGGATGCGATCACGCAGGGCAGCGAGCAGCGATTCCACACGTTCCGGGTGCAGCCAGGGCAGGGCGGGCATGTCGACCTCAGGGCTTGTTGGCGATCAGCGAGATCACTTCGAAATGCGGCGGGCGCTTTTCGCGGGTGACCGTTTCCAGGTTGGAGACCTGCAGGCCGGCCTTGTCGACGAACTTCTTCAGTTCCTTGTCGCTGAAGCCGAGGTTGACGTGGCCATAGGCATCGACCGCGGCCTTGTGCTCGTGGCGGGCCAGGCTGCACAGCAGCAGGCGACCGCCCGGACGCAGCACGCGTGCGGCCTCGGTGACGGCCTGCGCCGGCTTGCTGGCGTAGGTCAGTGCGTGCATCAGCACGACCAGGTCGAAGCTACGGTCCTTGAAGGGCAGGGCATGCATGTCGCCCTCGCGCACTTCCACATTGGGCAGGCGGCGCAGGCGTTCGCTGGCGGCGGCCACCACGCGCGCGCTGGTATCGATGCACACGTAACGCCTGGCGTGCGGGGCGACCAGTTCGGCCAGCACACCGTCGCCGGAGGCGATATCCAGCACGTCGCCGGTTTCCAGCAACGGCAGCGCGGTACGCGCCAAGGCTTCCCAGGTGCGGCCAGGGGAATAGTGGCGTTCCATGTCGCCGGCCACGCTGTCGGCCCAGTTCTGGTCGGAAGCGCGGTGGGCAAGCACCGCAGCGACCCGTTCAGCATCCTGGCGCAGCAACGGGTCGTCGCTTCCGTTGCTCAGGGCATGCCACAATGCACGTTGGGCCGGATCCAACTGGCCTTCGTCGAAGCGGTAATAGGCCGACACGCCCGCACGGCGGTCGCGCACCAGGCCGGCTTCCTTCAGGCGCGCCAGATGAGTCGATACCCGCGGCTGTGCCAGCCGGGTGATGGCCGAAAGCTCGGCCACGGTCAGCTCTTCCTGCTCCAGCAGCGCCAGCAGGCGCACACGGGTGGCATCGGCGAACACCTTCAGGCGAGTCGACCAGTCTTCCAGATCCATAAATATCTACCTATCGCGATATAGAGATATATTCGCTGACCGCACCCCTTCCGGTCAAGCCGCAGCTCCCCGCGAGTCAGCCGCCGATGCCCGGCCCCGGTACAATCGGGGCACCTGGGCGCGCGTTGCGCGGCCCATAACATCATGTACCCGGGAGGGTGTTGTGGATTTCAGCTTTACCGAAGAGCAGTTGATGCTGCAGGACGTGGCGCGTCGCATCGCGCAGGAAAAGATCGCGCCGAGTGCGGAGCACCATGACCGTACGGGCGAGTTCCCGCTGGACAACATCCGCCTGCTGGGCGAGAACGGCCTGATGGGCATCGAAGTGCCGGCCGAATATGGCGGCGCAGGCATGGACCCGATCGCGTACGTGCTGGCGATGGTGGAGGTCGCCGCCGGTGATGCTGCGCACTCGACCATCATGTCGGTCAACAATTCGCTGTTCTGCAACGGCATCCTGACCCATGGCAGCGAAGCGCAGAAGCAGAAATACGTGCGCGCCATCGCCGAGGGCGAGGCCATCGGTGCATTCGCACTGACCGAGCCGCAGTCGGGCTCGGATGCCACCGCGATGCGTTGCCGTGCGATCAAACAGGCCGACGGCAGCTACGTCATCAATGGCAAGAAGAGCTGGATCACCTCCGGCCCGGTGGCCAAGTACATCGTGCTGTTCGCGATGAGCGAGCCTGACAAGGGCGCGCGCGGCATCACGGCCTTCATGATCGACACCGACAAGGCCGGGTTCGGCCGCGGCAAGACCGAACCGAAGCTGGGTATCCGTGCCTCGGCTACCTGCGAGATCGAGTTCAACGATTACGTGGCGCAGCCGGAAGACGTGCTGGGTCTGGAAGGCGAGGGCTTCAAGATCGCCATGGGCGTGCTTGACGCTGGCCGCATCGGCATCGCCTCGCAGGCGATCGGCATTGCGCGTGCCGCCTATGAAGCGACCCTGGAGTACGTGAAGGATCGCAAGGCCTTCGGTGCGGCCATCGGTACCTTCCAGATGACCCAGGCGAAGATCGCCGACATGAAGTGCAAGCTGGACGCGGCGCTGCTGCTGACCCTGCGTGCGGCCTGGGTGAAGGGCGAGGGCAAGCGCTTCAGCAACGAGGCGGCCATCGCCAAGCTGACCGCTTCGGAAGCGGCGATGTGGATCACCCACCAGGCCGTACAGATCCATGGCGGCATGGGCTATTCCAAGGAAATGCCGCTGGAGCGTTACTTCCGTGATGCCAAGATCACCGAGATCTACGAAGGCACCTCGGAGATCCAGCGCCTGGTGATCGCCCGCAACGAAACCGGTCTGCGTTGATTTTCCCGTGCCGCGCCGCTGCAATGGCGGCGCGGCAAGTAGATCCACGCCATGCGTGGATGGTGTTCTGCCCGGATCGCGTACCTGCCTCTGGCCTCCCAGAATTCCTGCTGCTCTAATGCGTATCGTTTTTCTGGAGATACCGCATGATCTACCGCGGCTGGGGCTTCATGACGCTGGTGACGCCGATCGCAGGCATCCTGTTGCTGGCGTATTTCTTCCCGCACGACGGCCCCAAGGGCAACATTCCGCTGCAGCAGGTGCTGCTGGGGGGTGGCATCGGTGCGGCAGTGAACATGCTGCTGGGCCTGTGGCTGAACCGTGTGCCCCGGCAGAAGGGTGAGGCCGCGCGCCATCATTTCTTCTTCGTGCCGATGCAGTGGGCTGCGCTGATTCTCGTGGCTGTGTGCGTGGTGATCGCGCTGCTGCGCTGACACGTCGCCCTGGAGAGCGCCAACCAAGGTTGGCGACTACCGGGCATGCCGCTGCTTTGGTAGATGCCAACCTTGGTTGGCATGGATTCAAAAGCAGCAAAGAAAAAGGCCCCGGATCGCTCCGGGGCCTTTCTCGTTTCAACTTACCGCCGGATCAACGATCCGGGCGGTGGGCGGATTCCGCATCACGCTGGCGGCCGAGGAATTCCTTCGACGGTTCATCCAGCTTGTCGCCCAGCATGCGCCGCACGACCACGAAGAACACCGGGATCATCAACAGGCCGAGCAGGGTGGCGAACAGCATGCCGCCGATCACGCCGGTGCCGATGGCGTGGCGGGAGTTGGCGCCGGCGCCGGTGGAGATCGCCATCGGGATGACGCCCATGATGAACGCGAAGGACGTCATCAGGATCGGGCGGAAGCGCAGGCGCGCCGCTTCGATGGTGGCATCGCGCAGGGTCTTGCCCGCCGCACGCTGCTCCACCGCGAACTCCACGATCAGGATCGCGTTCTTCGCGGCCAGGCCGATCACCGTGATCAGGCCGATCTTGAAGAACAGGTCGTTCGGCAGGCCACGCATCATCGACAGGGCGAGTGCACCCAGCACGCCGAGCGGTACCACCAGCAGCACCGCCACCGGGATCGACCAGCTTTCATACAGCGCGGCCAGGCACAGGAACACCACCACGATGGACAGCACCAGCAGCAGCGTCGCGGCGTTGCCGGCCAGGATTTCCTGGTAGGACAGGCCGGACCAGTCGTAGCCGAAGCCCGCCGGCAGGTCGTCGTTGACGATGCCTTCCATGGTCTGCATCGCTTCACCCGAGCTGGTACCCGGTGCCTGCGAACCGACGATGTTGATCGCCGAGTAGCCGTTGTAGCGGCTCAGCGACGGCGGTGCCGAGACCCATTCGGACTTGACCACCGTGCTCAACGGGATCATCGCGTTGGTGCCATCGGTATTGGTGGTCAGGCTGGACGGGCTGTAGAAGCTCTTCAGCGATTCCTGGCCGGTGCGGTACGGACCATCGGCCTGCATGGTCACGCGCTTGATGCGGCCTTCGTAGAAGAAGTCGTTGACGTACACCGGGGCCAGCATCAGCTGGATGGTGCTGTACACGTCCGACACCGACATGCCCATCGACTGCGCCTGCACGCGGTCCACGTGCAGCTGCAGCTGCGGGGCGTTTTCCAGGCCGTTGGGGCGCACACCAACCAGATGGTCCGGCTTCTGCGCGGCCTGGCCGAGCAGGATGTTGCGGGCCTGGGTCAGCTGCTCGTAACCGGCACCACTACGGTCCTGCAACCACATGTCGAAGCCACCGAACTGGCCAAGGCCCTGCACGGTCGGCAGGTTGACCACGAAGATCTGCGCTTCCTTGATGCCGTAGAACGCGCCGTTCATGTTCTGGATGAATTCCGGAGCAGTGAACTTGCGCTCTTCCCACGGCTTCAGGCGGATGAAGCCCATGCCCACGTTCTCGCCGGAACCGACGAAGCTGAAGCCGGCCACCTGCAGCATGCCTTCATAGCCATCCTGCTTTTCCAGGATGCCGCGCATCTGTGCGAACGCTTCGTTGGTCTGGCTCTTGGTCGAGCCTGGCGGCAACTGCACGATCGCCAGTGCATAGCCCTGGTCTTCTTCCGGCAGGAAGCTGCCCGGCATGCGGGTGAACAGGAAGCCGCACAGCGCGGTCAGCACCACGAACAGGATCATCCAGCGCGGTGCATGGCGCACCGCGGAGGTGATGTGGCCCACATAGGTGTGGCTGATCTTGTCGTAGTACTTGTTGAAGGTGCGGTAGACGATGTTCGGGTTGTCGTTGTGCGTCGGCTTGAGGAACGTCGCGCACAGCGCCGGGGTGAAGCCCAGTGCCAGGAACGCCGAGAACGCCATCGAGATGGCGATGGTCAGGGCGAACTGCTTGTAGATTTCACCGGCCGCACCGCCCTGCAGGGCCGAGGGGATGAACACCGCCGCCAGCACCACGGTGATCGCCACCACCGCGCCGGTGATCTGGGTCATCGCCTTCTGCGTGGCCGGCTTCGGCGCCAGGCCTTCCTCGGTCATGATGCGTTCGACGTTCTCGATCACCACGATCGCGTCATCGACCACGATGCCGATCGCCAGCACCATCGCGAACAGGGTCAGCTGGTTGATCGTGAAGCCGATCATCCACATGCCCAGGAACGTACCCAGCAGGGCCACCGGGATGACCAGGGTCGGGATCAGGGTGGCGCGGAAGTTCTGCAGGAAGATCAGCATCACCAGGAACACCAGCAACACCGCTTCGAACAGGGTCTTGACCACTTCCTGGATCGAGATCTTGACGAAGGTGGTGCTGTCGTACGGCGAGAACCAGGTGACGCCGGACGGGAAGCTGGGCTGCAGCTCGTCCATCTTGCCGCGCACGGCCTCGGCCACGTTCAGGGCGTTGGCGCCCGGCAGCAGCTGGATCGCGAAGGCGCCGGTCGGCTTGCCGTTGTACTGGGTATCGAAGCCGTAGTTGTTGGCGCCGAAGGCAACGCGGGCGATGTCCTTCAGCAGCACGCGCGAGCCATCAGCATTGGCCCGCAGGATGATGTTCTCGAACTCCTGCGGCGAGCTGAAGCGACCTTCGGCCGACACCGTGGCGGTGAAGTGCTGGCCTTCCGGCGACGGGTCGGAGCCCAGCGCACCGGCGGCGAACTGCACGTTCTGCGCGCGTACCGCCGCCAGTACCTGGCTGGCCGACAGGCCATAGCCCTGCATCTTTTCCGGGTTGAGCCAGATGTTCATGGCGTACTCGGAGCCGAACTGCTGGGTGCTGCCGACGCCGGGGATGCGCGAGACCTGGTCGAGCACGCGCGAGCCGACGATGTCGTTCAGCGCGTCACGGTTGATGGTCGGCGTATCGGACTGCAGCGCCACCACCATCAGGAAGCCGGCGTTGGCCTTGGCCACCACCACGCCCTGCTGGGTGACTTCCGAAGGCAGTCGCGGCGTGGCCAGCGATACCTTGTTCTGCACCTGCACCTGGGCGATGTCCGGATCGGTACCGGTCTCGAAGGTCAGGGTGATCGAGGCGCGGCCGTTGGACGCGGACGAGGAGCTGAAGTACAGCAGGTGATCGATACCGGTCAGCTGCTGCTCGATCACCTGGGTGACCGACTTCTCCGTGGTGTCCGCGCTCGCGCCCGGATAGGTGGCCGAGACGGTCACCTGCGGCGGGGCGATGTTGGGGTAGGACTCTACGCCGAGGTTGAGGATCGCGATCACGCCGCTGAGCGAGATCAGGATCGCCACCACCCAGGCGAAGACTGGATGTTCGATGAAAAATTTAGGCATGACGGAAGGTCCCGTTACTGCTTGTTCGATTCGGTGGCGGCCGGCTCGGCCTGGTCGGCCTGGTCAGTCTTGGCCGGTGCCTTGGCGTCGGCCGGAGCCGTGGCAGGCGCGCCCGGAGCAGCGCCGCCGGCGGCAGGCTTGCCGTTGGCGTCCTGGCCCGGGGTCCACGGCTTGGCCGTGGCCGGCGTACCTTCCTTGACCTTCTGTACGCCGGCGACGACCACCTTGTCACCGGCGGCCAGGCCTTCGCTGACCAGCCAGTTGCCGTTCTGCGCGCCGTCGGTCTTGACGTTCTTGCGGACGACCTTGCCGTCGGCGCCGACCACCATCACATAGCCGCCGGTGGTGTCACGCAGCAGCGCCTGCTGCGGCACCAGATAGGCGTTGTTGCGTTCGCCCAGGTTGGCCTGGAAGCTGACGAAGGCGCCCGGCAGCAGGATCTTCTGCGGGTTCGGCAGCAACGCGCGCAGCGACACCGCGCCGGTAGCCGGGTCGACCGTGGTCGAGGAGAAGTCCAGCGTGCCCGGCTCGCTGTAGGTGCTGCCGTCGGCCAGCTTGACGTTGACCGTGGCCTTGCCGTCGCCGGACAGGGCCAGCGTGCCCTTGGCCTGCTGCGCACGCAGCTGGGTCAGTTCATCCACGCTCAGCGAGAAGTTCACGTATAGCGGGTCGAGCTGGTCCACGGTGGTCAGCAGGGTCACATCGCCCTGGCCGACCAGCGCGCCTTCGGTCACCTGCTGCTTGTTGGCCACGCCGCTGATCGGGGCGGTGACGTTGGTATAGCCCAGGCTGATGCGGCTGCTGGTCACCGAGGCTTCGGCCTGCTTGACTGCGGCCAGCGCGGTGCGCTCGGCCGACTCGGCGTTGTCCAGGTCGGCCTTGGACACGAACTTCTGCGGTGCCAGCGAACGGGCGCGGTCAGCGGCGACCTTGGCGTTGGCGTAGGTCGCGCGGGCCGACGCCAGCTGGGCTTCGGAGGCGCTGAGCGAGGCGCGCAGCGGTGCCGGATCGATCAGGAACAGGGTCTGGCCCTGCTTGACCTCGCTGCCTTCCTGATAGACGCGCTTGAGCAGCACGCCAGGTACGCGGGCGCGCACATCGGCGCTGCGGAACGGCGACAGGCGACCGACCAGCTCGCGCTGCAGCGGCAGGGTCTGCGGCTTGGCGTCGATCACGCCCACCTCCGGCGGTGGGGGCGTCGGCTGTTCCGGCTTCTTGCAGGCAGCTACGGCGACAGCAACGGCGCACGTCAAGGCAAGGGTGCGGAGTGGGGCGGTCATCAGGAGGAACTCCGGGGTTGGTTTGAAGACGGGGCCGGCGAGGGCTGCGGCGCGAACGCGCGCAGGAAGCCATCGACGGAGAACTCTGCCCAGCGCCGACGCAACGCTGCGTCATCACGATGGGGGGTATGGAAGCGCTGTTTGTCGAAATCCTGACCGGCGATCATGCTCAGCAGCAGTTCGGCCATGAAGTGCGGGTCGTCATGCCGCAGCAGACCACGACTGCAAACGGTTTCAATCCATTCAGCAAGATGAAGCGTCAACGCGCCGGCGCCATGCCGGTACAGCGTACGCGCCTCTTCGGGAAACTGTGCTGCATCGGCGGCGATCAGGCGGCAGGCCTGGCCGACGTGGGGCTGGTTGAAGTGCTCCAGGAAGTCGGTGGCGAATTGCAGCAGGCTGCCACGCAGGTCGTCACCGCGGAGTGCACGCAGCATGGCCCCGGTCGCGTGACCGACGTGGCGCTGCATCACCCGCCGCAGCAGGGCCTGCTTGTTGCCGTAGCGCGAGTACAGGGTCTGCTTCGAGCAGCCAGCATGCTGGGCGACCGCGTCCATGCTCATCTGCATGCCCTGTTGAGCAAGCAGTTCGCGCACGGCATCGAACACGCGCTCATCACGCGCGTCGAGGGCGACAGGAAGGTAGGCCGGATTCACGCGGTGGACTATACCGTCCAGTTCAGGATTGTGGAATCGCGCCGATGTTGCCGCATGTGTCTTCCGGTAACACGTTTTGCCGATCCTGTCGGCAACGCTGTGCGAGCGCGATGCCCATACCGGTGCGAACTGAATAGGGCGTCTAAACCGCAGCAAACCCGAATCTGGTTATTCCGTCCTGCAGCAAGGCCTTTTCGTGCGGTAGGGCTACAATTTCATTTTCCCAACTGAGCAAGCGCGCCGCTCTGCCATGAAACCGCAAAAAACCGCAGCCAAGACCGTGAAAAACAAAAGCAAACCAGTTGAGTCGGAGGTCGCAGTGACCGCTGGTTTCTCCCTGGAGCCGGTGTACACGGCCTTGCGCAAGCGTTACCCCGCGGCCGCTCAGGCCGAGGCAGTGGCATTCGCCTCCAGCTTCTACAAGCGCATGGAGGCCGACGAGTTCCCCCATCACAGCGCTGAGGAATGGGCCGCGCTTGCTGCCGAAACGCTGGAATTCGCCCGCGCCCGCAAGGCCGGCAAGGCCAACGTCCGCGTCTTCAACCCGACGGTGAAGGCCAACGGTTGGGAATCGCCGCACACCGTGCTGCAGATCATCAACGACGACATGCCGTTCCTGGTCGACACTGTGACCATGTCGCTGGCCGAGCATGGCGTTGGCGTGCATGTACTGGGCCACCCGGTGCTGCATTTCACCCGTGACAAGGCCGGCAAGCTGACCAAGGTCGGCGAGGGCCAGCTGGAATCGGTGATGCTGCTGGAGATCGACCGCCAGCCGGCCGAAGCCATGGCGGACATCGAGCAGGCCATCAACAAGGCGCTGGATGAAGTGCGCGCCATCGTGCGTGACTGGCAGCCGATGCAGGACAAGGCGCTGGCGCTGGCCGACGACCTTGGCAGCCGCCAGCTGCCGGTCGACGCTGCCTCGCGCAAGGAAGCACAGGAATTCCTGCGCTGGGCCGCCGACAACCACTTCACCTTCTTCGGCTACCGCGAGTACCGCGTCGAGAAGCAGGGCAAGGAAGACGTGCTGGCGCCGCTGAACGATACCGGCCTGGGCCTGATGCGCGGCAAGGACAAGTCGGCCGCACGTCCGGTCAAGACCCTGGCCGCCCAGGGCCTGAACACCACGTCCGGGCTGAAGGACGCGTTGATCCTGACCAAGACCAATGCCCGTTCGCGCGTGCACCGCGCCGGCTACATGGACTACATCGGCGTGCTGGAATTCGACGCCAAGGGCAAGATCATCGGCGAACAGCGCTTCCTTGGCCTGTTCACCTCCAGCGCCTACAACCGCCGCCCGTGGGAAATCCCGCTGGTGCGTCAGCGCTACGAACACGTGATGAAGCAGTCCGGCCTGGCTGGCTCCAGCCATAGCGGCAAGGCCCTGCGCCACATCCTGGAAACCCTGCCGCGCGAAGAACTGTTCCAGTCCAGCGAGGACGAACTGTTCCGCACCGCGATGGGCGTGCTGGGCCTGCAGGAGCGTGTGCGCAGCCGGCTGTTCCTGCGTCGCGACAAGTACAGCCGTTTCATTTCCGCGCTGGTCTACCTGCCGCGCGAGCGTTTCAACACCGACGTGCGCCTGCGCATCGAAGCGATGCTCAAGGACGCGCTGCACGGCGAGTACGTGGACAGCTCGGTGGTGCTGGGTGAATCGCCGTTGGCCCAGGTGCACCTGATCGTGCGCCCGAAGCCGGGCGAAATGCTCGACGTCGATACCGCCGAACTGGAGCAGAAGCTGGCCCAGGTGCTGCGCAACTGGCAGGACGATCTGCGCGAAGCGCTGGTCACCCGCCACGGCGAAGCTGAAGGCCTGCGCATCGCTGCGCGTATCGGCAAGGCGCTGCCGGCTGGCTACATCGAAGACAACAGCACCGCCGTTGCCGCCAACGATGTCAGCCAGCTCGATGCGCTGACCGGCCCGGATGACCTGCGTCTGAGCCTGCAGGCCGTGCCGCGCGAATCCGGCGATGGCCTGCGCCTGAAGCTGTACCGCCAGCTGGATGACATCCCGCTGTCGGACGCGCTGCCGATGATGGAAAACATGGGCCTGCGCGTGATCGCCGAGCGTCCGTACCGCCTGTCGGTGGACAACGCGCCGGTGTACGTGCAGGACTTCGAGGTCGAATCGACCGCTGGTGCGATCGACGCCGCCAGCGTCGATGAAGCCTTCGGCGAGACCTTTGCCCGCGTGTGGCACGGCGACGCCGAGAACGATGGCTTCAACCGCCTGGTGCTGGCGGCCGGCCTGCACTGGCGCCAGGTCGCCATGCTGCGCGGCTACTGCAAGTACCTGCTGCAGACCGGCGTGCCGTTCTCGCAGGCGTACGTGGAAGGTACCTTCACCCGCTACCCGCTGCTGGCACGCCTGCTGGTCGAATTGTTCGAAGCCCGCTTCGATCCGGCCACCGGTCATGAAAGCAAGGAAGACATCGCCACCGGCCAGGCGCAGCTGAAGGCCCACCTCGATGTGCTGGCTGCCGGCGACGAGGCCACCCTGAAGGTGCTCAAGACCGTGGTCGACGCCCGCAAGGGTGACCGCGAGGCGCAGATGCAGGCCGCGCGCGAAGCGCTGCTGAAGCTGATGGACCGCGTGTCGAGCCTGGACGAGGACCGCATCCTGCGTTCCTTCATGGGCGTGATCGATGCGACCCTTCGCACCAGCTACTACCAGACCGATGCCAACGGCCAGCACGGCCATGTCATCAGCTTCAAGTTCGATTCGGCCCTGGTGCCGGACCTGCCCAAGCCGCGTCCGTACCGCGAAATCTTCGTGTACGGCCCGCGCGTGGAAGGTACCCACCTGCGCTTCGGTGCCGTCGCCCGTGGCGGCCTGCGCTGGTCGGATCGTCGCGAAGACTTCCGTACCGAAGTGCTGGGCCTGGTCAAGGCGCAGATGGTCAAGAACACCGTCATCGTGCCGGTCGGCGCGAAGGGCGGCTTCTTCGCCAAGATGCCGCCGGTGAACGGCGATCGCGATGCGATCTTCGCCAACGGCGTGGCCTGCTACAAGCTGTTCATCCAGGGCCTGCTGGACATCACCGACAACATCGTCAACAACAAGATCGTGCCGCCGGTGGACGTGGTCCGCCACGACATGGACGATCCGTACCTGGTGGTGGCTGCCGACAAGGGCACCGCGACCTTCTCCGACATCGCCAACGGCCTGGCCATCGCGCACGGCTTCTGGATGGGCGATGCGTTCGCCTCCGGCGGTTCGGTCGGTTACGACCACAAGGGCATGGGCATCACCGCGCGCGGCGCATGGGAGTCGGTCAAGCGCCACTTCCGTGCACTGGGCCGTGACAGCCAGACCCAGGACTTCACCGCGGTCGGCGTCGGCGACATGTCCGGCGACGTGTTCGGCAACGGCATGCTGTTGTCGCGCCACATCCGCCTGGTCGCTGCGTTCGACCACCGCCACATCTTCCTGGACCCGAACCCGGATGCAGCGACCACGTTCGTCGAACGTGAGCGTCTGTTCACCGTGCCGCGTTCGAGCTGGGCGGACTACGACGCCAAGCTGATCAGCAAGGGCGGCGGCGTGTATCCGCGCAGCCTGAAGTCGATCGAGATCACCCCGCAGGTGCGTGAGGTGCTGGGCCTGGACGAGAGCGTCAAGGCGCTGTCGCCGAATGACCTGATGAGCGCGATCCTGAAGGCACCGGTCGATCTGCTGTGGAACGGCGGCATCGGTACCTACGTCAAGGCCGCCAGCGAGCAGCACAGCGATGTCGGCGACCGCGCCAACAACGCCCTGCGCGTGAACGGTGGCGAGCTGCGCTGCAAGGTGGTGGGCGAGGGCGGCAACCTGGGCATGACCCAGCTGGGCCGCATCGAAGCCGCCCAGGCCGGCGTGCTGCTCAACACCGACTTCATCGACAACTCGGCCGGTGTGGATACCTCCGACCATGAAGTCAACATCAAGATCCTGCTCAATGATGTGGTGCGGGCCAAGAAGCTGACCGTCGAGCAGCGCAACAAGCTGCTGGCGTCGATGACCGACGAAGTCGCTGCGCTGGTGCTCAACGACAACTACCGCCAGAACCAGGCGCTGAGCCTGATGGAGCGGATGGCGGTCAAGCGTC
Source organism: Stenotrophomonas sp. PA-6-5C (assembly GCF_021605635.1). Taxonomy (NCBI): domain Bacteria; kingdom Pseudomonadati; phylum Pseudomonadota; class Gammaproteobacteria; order Lysobacterales; family Lysobacteraceae; genus Stenotrophomonas; species Stenotrophomonas sp. PA-6-5C. Next base: position 9,555 of record NZ_WKEE01000058.1, on the reverse strand, counting down.
TGGGTTCCAAGCAGCACTTCATCCGTACGCTGGAACAGCAGGGCTTGCTGGATCGCCAGATCGAGTTCCTGCCCTCCGATGCCGAGCTGTCCCAGCGCAAGGCGCGCGGCCAGGGCCTGACCCGTCCGGAACTGTCGGTGCTGCTGTCCTATTCCAAGCTGGTGGCGTTCGCCCAGCTGCTGGATTCGGACATTCCGGAAGATCCGTACCTTTCCAAGGAACTGCAGCGCTACTTCCCGACCCCGCTGCAGAAGAAGTACGCCGACGCGATGGAGCGTCACCGCCTGAAGCGCGAAATCATCGCCACGGCCGTGACCAACCAGACCATCAACCGCATGGGCGCCACCTTCCTGATGCGCATGCAGGAAGACACCGGCCGCTCCATTGCCGAGGTCGCAAAGGCCTACACCATCAGCCGCGAAACGTTGGATGCCCGCGCGCTGTGGGCGCAGATCGACGCCCTCGACGGCACCCTGCCGGAGTCGGTGCAGATCGATGCGCTGGAAGTGATCTGGAAGCTGCAGCGTTCGTTCGTACGCTGGCTGCTGTCGCGCCCGGGCCCGATGCCGGGCATCACCGAGGCGGTCAACCGCTACCAGGGTCCGTTCAACGACATCCGTGTTGCTTCGGGTGTGCTGCCGGATTCGCAGCGTCCGACCTACGAGGCCCTGGTGGCCGAGTGGAAGGAAAAGGGCCTGCCGTCGGCATTGGCACAGCAGCTGGCCGAACTGCACTTCCTGGAACCGGCGTTCGACATCATCGAACTGGCCCGTACCCGCAAGCTGAAGCCGGTGGATGTCTCCAAGATCCACTTCCGCCTGGGCGACGCCCTGCAGCTGCCGTGGCTGTTCGAGCAGATCGACGCGCTGGAGGTCAACGGCCGCTGGCACGCGGTGGCACGTGGCGTGCTGCGCGACGAACTGGCGGCACACCACCGCAGCCTGGCTGGCCAGGTGCTGGCCACCAAGGGCAGCACCGCTGAAGCCAAGGTGGCTGCATGGATCGGTCGTGACGACAGCAGCCTGCGCTTCACCCTGGCGATGCTGGCAGAACTGGCCGAGCAGAAGACCCTGGACTACCCGACCGTCTCGGTCGCGGTCCAGCGCCTGGGTCAGCTGGCTGCCCACGGCGCGTAAGTGAAGTAGTGCCAGGCCATGCCTGGCATGCGTGAACCGGAACGGCCCCGCGAAAGCGGGGCCGTTCTGTTTCTGCCCTTGACCTTTGCGACCACCTGACCCGACGCCGGCCGTGAACCTGCCAGGTGGATGACCGGCATATCCGCCGGGACCGTGAGCGCCATGGATGGCGCGATCGAGCCCCCATGGATGGGTTTACGGCGTGTCCCGGCGGATATGCCGGTCATCCGCCACGCGGGGTCCATCCCCCGGCGCTCGGTTATGCTCTCCACCACGCCTTCCCCCGGATCCACCGATGAGCGACACCCCCCGCATCGCTTTCCTGGCCAGTACCACCGAACCTGCGCAGATGGCCCGCGCAGCGATGGTCTCGCGCTATGGCGACCACGCGCCCGACCAGGCCGACGTGCTGTGTCCGCTCGGTGGCGATGGCTTCATGCTGCAGACCCTGCATCGTCACGGACACCTGGGCAAACCGGTATTCGGGATGAAGCTGGGCACGGTGGGTTTCCTGATGAACCAGTACCGCGGCGACGACGACGTGCATGCGCGTATCGCCCGCGCCGAGCCGGCCCACCTGCGGCCGCTGGAAATGGTGGCGCTGACCGAATCGGGCACCACCACCGGGTCGCTGGCCTACAACGACGTCTCGCTGCTGCGCCAGACCCGGCAGGCGGCGCATATCGGCATCGACCTCAATGGCCAGGAGCGGGTGGGCGAACTGATCGGCGATGGCGTGCTGGTGGCCACGCCGGCCGGAAGCACCGCCTACAACTACTCGGCGCATGGACCGGTGCTGCCGCTGGGCTCGCACACCATCGCCCTGACGCCGCTGGCCCCGTATCGCCCGCGGCGCTGGCGCGGCGCCATCCTCAAGGCCGACACCGAAGTGCGCTTCCGCGTGCTCGATCCCTACAAGCGTCCGGTCAGCGTCACCGCCGATTCGCACGAGACCCGTGATGTGGTCGAAGTGACGATCCGCGAGTCGCGCGAGCACCGGGTGACCCTGCTGTTCGACCCGGAGCACAACCTGGAAGACCGGATCCTGAGCGAACAGTTCGTTTTTTGACGACAATAGGCGGCCGGCCCTGCCGACCGCTTGAAGGACCCCACCGATGGGCGACAACTCCCCCCGTTTGCTGACCGTCGCGGTGACCTCGCGTGCGCTGTTCGACCTGGAAGAAAGCCATGCGCTGTTCGAGAGCGATGGCGTGGCCGCCTATGCCGAGTACCAGCGCCAGCACGAGGACGACATCCTCGGGCCGGGCGTGGCCTTCCCGGTGGTGCGCAAACTGCTGGCGCTGAACCAGGGCGCCAGCCCCGAGAACCCGCGCGTGGAAGTGATCCTGCTGTCGCGCAACTCGGCCGATACCGGCCTGCGCATCTTCAATTCCATCCAGCACTACGGGCTGGGCATCATCCGCGCGACCTTCACCGCCGGTGAGCCGACGTGGCCGTACGTGAAGCCGTTCGGCACCGACCTGTTCCTGTCGGCCAACCCGGAATCGGTGCGCAGCGCGCTGCGCCATGGCATCGCCGCGGCGACCATCCTGCCCAAGCCACCGGGCGAGACTGCCGCCGCTGCCGCCGACCAGATCGACATCACCCGCCCGGCCGGGCAGCTGCGCATCGCCTTCGATGGTGATGCGGTGATCTTCGGCGATGAGAGCGAGCGCATCTCGCGCGAGCAGGGCGTGGAAGCCTTCGGCCGGCACGAACGCGAACGTGCACGCGAGCCACTCAGTGGCGGTCCGTTTCGCGGTTTCCTCTCGGCGCTGCACACGTTGCAGGAAGTATTCCCGGCTGGCGACAGCGCGCCCATCCGCACGGCGCTGGTGACCGCGCGTTCTGCGCCGGCGCATGAGCGGGTGATCCGCACCCTGCGCGAATGGGGCGTGCGCCTGGACGAGGCGCTGTTCCTCGGTGGTCGGCACAAGGGCCCGTTCCTGCAGGCGTTCGGTGCCGATATCTTCTTTGATGATTCGCAGCACAACATCGACAGTGCACGTGAACACGTGGCCGCCGGTCATGTGCCGCATGGTGTCGCCAACGAGGGCTGAAACCATGGCCGGTGGGTGCCAACCGTTGGTTGGCACTGCCATGTATCGGCGCCCACCAAGGTGGGCGTCTACCAGAGCGCCATGCCCCGGTAGTTGCCAACCTTGGTTGGCATCGCGGCGCAGCCGCGCCCACCAAGGTGGGGGTCTATCACAGTGGGGTTACGGGCTTCCCGACATCCCCAGCTGCAGGTCCACCACCTTCCAACGCAGGCCCTGCGGTTCCAGCACCACCTTCAACGGTGGCTGGCCGGGACCGCGATCAACGTCGACCACGAAGCGGTCCAGCGCTTCGAAGTGGTGTTCGGCGTTCTTCAGCGGGCGCGCCGGTTCGGTCGTGCCGAAGGCATCACCACCCTGCAGTTCATTGCGGCCGCGCTTCCACAGCACATGGCCCTGCAGCATTGCGCCGATGCCGGTGGGGGTGACCATGGTTTCCACCGCGGCACCGCCCAGCTGGTCGCCCAACCCATACAGCAGCGCGCCGAAGGGGCTGGCAGCCACCTCGGGGCCGGCCTGGCGCACCAGGTAATCATTGAGCTGGGCGCGCAGGCTGGTACGCACGCGTGGGAAATCCACGTACCGTTCCAGGCGCGCGGTGTCGCGTTGTTCGATGGCCTTGGACAGGCCATGCACGGTCAGGTACGGACCACCGAACCACCAGCCTGCCATCACGACGATCAGCAGAACGAGGATGCCAATGAGCTTCTTCATGGTGCACAGCCTGCCGCAAGTGGGGGCGCCGGTGGTGAACGATGGGTGATGCCAGTGACGGCCCCGGCGCCGGTCAGAACTCCAGATCCAGCGCGGCGCAGAGGTAGTCTACGAACGGGCCCAACCCTGCCAGATCCTTGCCAAGCGTAGACAGCAGGCGCGGGCCGGTCATCGTGGCATCGTCCAGCGAACGCCACATCACCCAGTTGCGATGCTTGAGGTCATCGATGAATTCGAAGTCGGCGGGGAAGCCGCGCGGTGGACGCACCAGCTTCTCGGTCTCTTCGAAGTCGAAGCGCTTGCGCAGCGCCGGTGCATGCGCGGCTGCCTTCCAGCTGCCCGGGTTGTCGAGGATGAAGTGGCGGACGCGGCGCTGGGTTTCCGGTTCGGGATGCCACAGCCCGGCGCCGACGAAGCTCTCGCCCGGTTGCAGGTGCACGTAGAACGAGGGCGCGGCCACTTCGCGGCGGCGTTCATGGAACAGGCGCGCGCCCTGCCAGGTTTTGTACGGCGATTTATCGTTGGAGAAACGCGCGTCACGGTGGATGCGGAACAACGAACCGCCCACGCCACGGGTGTCTGCGCGGAAGTGTCCGCTCACTTCGGTCAGCGCCGGTTGCAGGTCACCCAGCAGGCGCAGGAACGGCTGCCGCACGTGGTCTTCGTACTGCTGGCGATGGTCGTTGAACCAGGTCTTGTCGTTGTGCAGCGCCAGGCTGCGCAGGAACTTGAAACTGGCATCGGAGAAATAGGTGCTCACAGGTCCTCCTGCAGGTGCTGGCCCCAGTCACGCAGCGATTGCAGCAGCGTGGCGCGGCGAACGTCGTCGGGTGCTTCGGCCGCCAGCGCATCAAGCTGCTGCTGGTACTGGGCCAGGTTGAGTTCGCCCAGGCTTTCCTCGCCGAACAGGCGCTGGCGGCGATAGGCCTTCCAGCGCTCGCGTTCTTCCGGAGCGAGGCTGCCGGGATGATTGCGGGCGCGATAGCGGAACAACAGCTCGGGCAGGCGCGGGTCGCGGAAGCGGCCTTCCAGTGCAGCCAACTGTTCCGGTGGCGTGGTCCGTGCCAGTGCCAGCAACGGCTTGTCGCCAGCACCGAGGAAGCCGTCGTACAGCGAAGCGTCCACGTCGGACACGCTCGCTGCGCGCGGCTGGTTGTAGACCTGGCGCGCCTTCTCGGCAAGCTGCGGTGCGAACGCGCGCAGTCGTTCGGCCTTGGCTTCGATCGCTGCCACGTCCAGCCCGAGTCGTGCGTGGTCATCGGCGCGCAGGTGGTTCCAGGCCACCAACGCCGGCACCTTGTTCAGGTGCACTTCCTTCAACGGCACCCGGGCTACGCCTTCGGGCAGCTCGCTGGCACGCAGGTACAGGCGCTGGGCGATCACCTCGGCAGGCAGTTCCAGCAGGTCGTCGATGTCGCCATCGAGGTCGAACACGATCACCCGGTTGTTGATGGTCGGATGTACCGCCAGCGGCAACACCGGCGCCGCGCACAGGCGGCTGGCCGGGTAACGCATCGAGATATGCAGCACCGGCTTCAGCGCGGTGATGTCGAGCAGGCTGCCGACGAAACGCTTGTCGCGCAGCTTCAATGCGTAGTCCCACAACCGCGGCTGCGACTGCTTGAACAGGCGCGCCATGCCGATCGTCGCGCGCACGTCCGACAGTGCTTCGTGCGCATCGCCCTCGCGCACGCCATTGGCCTCGGCCAGGTGTTCGAGTTTGAACGACGTGGCGCCGTCTTCGCGCTTGGGCCAGTGGATGCCCTCCGGACGGATGGCATGCATCAGCCGCAGCATGTCCAGCAGGTCCCAGCGCGAATTGCCATTGCGCCACTCGCGCTCGTACGGGTCATGGAAGTTGCGGAACAGACCGTAGCGGATGAACTCGTCGTCGAAGCGCAGGGTGTTGTAGCCCAGCGCGCAGGTGCCGGGACGCGAAAGCTGCTCGTTGATGCGATCGAATGCTTCGGCTTCGCTGATGCCTTCGGCCAGCGCCTGCTGCGGGGTGATGCCGGTGACCATCGTTGCCATCGGCGAGGGCAGCAGATCATCGGCCGGGCGCACGAAGAAGCTGACCGGCGTGTCGATCTCGTTGAGATCGCTGTCGGTGCGGATCGCCGCGTACTGGGCGATGCGGGTACGGCGCGGATCCTGACCGAAGGTTTCCAGGTCGTAGAACAGGAAGCTGTCGGCCATCAGTGCGCGCCCTCCAGCACCGGCAGCCGCGCATGGATCTGCGCCTCCAGTGCGTTCCAGTCGATGTTGTCCAGCGTGTCGTGGCCAGCGGTGGCGGTGATCAGCATCTCGCGCTGGATGTCGGTGCGGCGCAGTGCCTCGGCATAGGGCGTGTGCAGGAAGGTCACCATCGTGTAGTGCGGGACGAAGTGCGTTGGCCAGCGCCGCTGCAGCTCCTGTTCCAGCTCACGCTGCAGCAGGAAGGCCGGATCGGCCACCCGGTCGCGCATCTCCAGATAGTTCTCCAGCGCCATCTGCTGGATCGCACGCGCGTTCGGTTTGCGCTCGGCTTCGAACGCGGCGAAGGCGCTCTGCAGGTCGTCCGCCTCCACCAGATGGCGGGCCAGTGCCACGCAGTCCTCGAACGCACAGTTCATGCCCTGGCCGTGGAACGGCACCATCGCGTGCGCGGCATCACCGATCAGCACGGCGCGGTCCTGCTGGTGCCAACGCTCCAGGGTGAGCGTACCGAGCAGGCCCGGCGGATGCTGCTCCCAGTCCGTACGCAGGTTGGGAATCAGCGGCAGGGTATCGGCGAACTCACGCGCGAACAGTGCTTCAGCCTGGATGCCGGTGTTGACCGTAGCGAAGCTCGGATCGCCTTGGTTGGGCAGGAACAGGGTGACGGTGAACGTGCCTTCGTGGTTGGGCAGGGCGATGCACATGTAGTGGCCGCGTGGCCAGATGTGCAGCGCATTGCGCTCGATACGGAAGCCGCCATCGTCGGTCGGTGGGATCTCCAGTTCCTTGTAGGAATGGTCGAGGAAGGCAATGTCCTCGCCCAGCGGTTCGCGCCGGTTCATCGCCGCACGCAGCGCCGAGCCTGCGCCATCGGCACCCACCAGCGTATCGAAGCGGATATCGTGCGGACTGTCGTCACGATCATCGATGAAGCGCGCATAGCCAGCATCGAAATCGACCGTATGCAGGCGGCGGTGGAAATGCACCGTGGCACCGGCCTGCTCGGCCAGTTCCAGCAATGTGGTATTGAGGTCGCTGCGATGGATCGACCAGATCACTTCGCTGTCGTCGCGACCGTAGCGCTGCAGCTGCGGCTCGCCTTCGCGTGGATGCACCATGCGCCCGCGCATCATCACCGCGCGTGCCATCACTTCCTCTTCCACGCCGGCCTGGCGCAACGCGTTGCGTCCGCGCTCGGCCAGGGCCAGGTTGATCGAGCGACCACTCTCGTAATCGGCGATGCGCGGATCGCCACGGCGTTCGTACAGGGTAATGCGCCAGCCCTGCCGTGACAGCAGGATGGCCAGCAGGGATCCGGCCAGGCCGGCGCCGACAATGCTCAGCGAGCGGGATGCATGTGCGATCAACGAACTGTCCAGCAGTAGGGGGAGGGCGGCTTACAGGCCGGCCCAGGCTTCCACTTCCTCGACGAAATGGTGCACGTCCAGGTAACGGTTGTAGAGCGGGGTGGGCGAGATGCGGATGACGTCCGGTTCGCGCCAGTCACCCAGCACGCCGATGGCGCGCAGATGTTCGAACAGGGCACGTCCGCGCTCGCGGCCGCCGATCACCCGCAGCGACAGCTGGCAGCCGCGGCGCTCGGGTTCGGCCGGGGTGACGATTTCCAGTAGCTGCGGCAGGCGCGCGCGTACCAGTGCGTCGAGCATGCCGGTCAGCGCCAGCGACTTGCTGCGCAGCGATTCCATGCCGGCACGTTCGAACAGGTCAAGCGATGCACGCAGCGGCGCCAGGCCGAGGATCGGCGGATTGCTCAGCTGCCAGCCCTCGGCGCCAACTGCGGGCTGGAACTGCGGGGCCATCTGGAAGCGGGTGGCTTCGTCATGGCCCCACCAGCCGGCAAAGCGTGGCAGCGTGGTGTCGCGATGATGGCGTTCGTGCACGAAGGCACCGGCCACAGCGCCCGGGCCGCTGTTGAGATACTTGTAGTGGCACCACACGGCGAAGTCCGGGGCGACGTCATGCAGGTGCAGCGGCAGGTTGCCGACCGAGTGCGCCAGGTCGAAGCCGATGCGCGCGCCCTGCAGGCGTGCCGCGCGGGTGATCGCATCCAGGTCGAACGCCTGGCCGCTGCGGTACTGCACGCCAGGCCACAGCACCAGCGCCAGGCGCGGACCGTGCGTGGCGATCGCGCGTTCGATCGCGGCCATCGAGATCGTGCCGTTGGCTTCATCCGGCTGCACTTCCACCAGGCAGTCGGCCGGGTCGAAGCCATGGAAGCGGATCTGTGCTTCCACCGCATGGCGGTCGGTCGGGAACGCGCCGGCTTCCATCAGGATCACCGGGCGTTCGGCCGTGGGCCGGTAGAAGCTGACCATCATCAGGTGCAGGTTCACGCTCAGCGTGTTCATCGCCACCACTTCGCTGGGCAGTGCGCCGACCACGCGCGCCAGCTGCGCGCTGACCAGGCGGTGGTACGACAGCCATTGGGTCGGCCCGGTGAAGTGGCCTTCCACCGCCAGTTCGCCCCACTGCTTCATCACTTCCTGCACCGCCGCCTGCGCGCCGCGCGGTTGCAGGCCCAGCGAGTTGCCGACGAAGTAGGTCTGCTCACCACCACCGTGGCGCGGAATCAGGAATTCCTGCCGCAGCGGCCGCAGCGGATCGGCGGCATCAAGGGCAATGGCGTGGGTGCGGCTGAGCAGGTCGGACATGGTCGGGCAACAGGCTGCAACGGGGCTGCCAGTGTAGCGCCTGGGGCATGATCCGGTGCCTGCCAACCCAGCACCAGCGCCGCATGATGCGGTAGTCGCCAACCTTGGTTGGCGCACGTGCGACCGGGCGCCCACCAAGGTGGGCATCTACCAGTGCGGGAGCGACCGGGCGCCCACCAAGGTGGGCATCTACCAGCGCGGGAGCGACCAAGCGCCCACCAAGGTGGGCATCTACCAGCGCGGGAGCGCTGTCAGGCCGTCGCCGGTGCCGGCAACGGATCCACGTGGCCGCACTCGCTGCAGGTGCGCAGTTCCAGGCTGGCCTGGTAGCGCGCGAATACCTTCGGCAGGTCGGTCTCGATGTTCTGCAGCGTGAAGTACTCTTCGTGCAGCTTGTGGTTGCAGCGCTCGCAATGCCAGATCACGCCGTCGCGCTCATGCGGCAGGCGCTTGCGTTCCACCACCAGGCCGACGCCGCCGGGTGGGCGCCGCGGTGAGTGAGGCACCTTGCCGGGCAGCAGGAAGATTTCGCCGGCGCGGATCGGGATATCGCGCACCGCGCCATCCTCCTGCACCTTCAGCACCATCTCGCCTTCCAGCTGGTAAAACCACTCCGGGCCTTCGTCATAGTGGAAATCGGTGCGGCTGTTTGGCCCGCCGACCACCATCACGATGAAATCGCCGTTGTCGATCATCTTGTTGCCGACCGGCGGCTTCAACAGATGCCGGTTTTCCTCGATCCAGCCCAGCAGATTGATGGGGGAGGCAAGCATGGGGGTG
>NZ_WKEE01000057.1:0-32851 GCF_021605635.1 Stenotrophomonas sp. PA-6-5C | reverse complement strand
GACCCCGCCCGCGCCCCGTCATTTTTCCGTGCGTGCCAGCCGCGCGATGAAAGAATGAAAAGCGAAGCCCGCGCTGCGCGCGTGAGTCGAGCATGGCTCGACTCTACCCGGGCCGCCACGCGGCCCGGGTCTGCTTTTCTTCTTTTGATGTTCCGTGGCTGACGCGCACGCGATCTGTCGAAGGTCGGTCCGGATGGGTTGGCGGGGGTGTCCGCGGCATGGATGCCGCGGCCAAGCCCCCAGGGATGGGTTCACGGCGTCCCCCGCCAACCCATCCGGACCGACCAAAACCGGAATCCCGCTTTGGACGCCAGCCACGAGGGGGCTCCGCCCGTTGGCCGGTCAGCCCCGCAGGGGCTACTTCAGCCTGTCCAACGCCTCGACCAGCTCATCCGCCAGCGGCGCGCTCAGCACATACGGGCTCTTGCCGTCGTCCAGCGCGAACTCCAGCGACGCGGCATGCAGGAACAGGCGCTTCAGCCCGATCTGCTCACGAAGCCGCTTGTTGACCGCAGGATCGCCGTATTTGTCGTCACCGGCCACCGGATGCCCCAGATGCTGGGCATGCACACGGATCTGGTGGGTGCGGCCGGTTTCGATGCGTACCTCGCAGTAGGAATGGCCGCCCTTCCGCTCCAGCACCCGGAAATGACTGATGGATTCCTTGCCGATCGCGTTGACCTGCACATGACGCTCGCCGCCTTGGCGCAGGCCCACGTGCAACGGCGCATCGACCGTCATCACACCGTCCGGCATGCGCCCGGCAAGCAGGGTCAGGTAGCGCTTGCGGATGCCGGAGCCATGGTCTTCACGCAGCAGCGCCTGCAGCTCGCTCAGCGCCGAACGCTTCTTGGCCACGATCAACAGGCCCGAGGTATCACGGTCCAGCCGGTGGACCAGCTCCAGGGTCTGCCCGGGGCGCAGGGCACGCAGGGTTTCGATGGCGCCGAAACTGATACCGCTGCCGCCGTGGCTGGCGACGCCGGTCGGCTTGTTCAGCGCCAGCAGGCGGGCGTCTTCGAAGACGATGGCCTGCTCCAGCCGACGCATGAACGCCTCGGGCGGACCCGCCTTGTCTCCTTCTTCAGTGAGACGAACCGGCGGTATCCGCACTTCGTCGCCGGCCTCCAGCTTGCGCTCGGCCTTGGCGCGGCCGCCATTGACGCGCACCTGGCCGCTGCGGACCAGCTTGTAGACAAGGCTGCGCGGGGCACCCTTGAGCTGGCCGAGCAGGAAATTGTCCAGGCGCTGGCCGGCGCGGTCGGCCGGAACGGTGATCATGCGCACGGAAGGCTTGTCGCCGGCCGGCTTGGTGGGGTCTTGTGCAGTCATCAGCCTGTTTATTCTGTTACACTCGGGGGGCGAGATAAGGGATTGATTTCGTTGGAAGTTACTCAGGGCCAGAAGCCCCGCTTCCGACGAATCCGGCACAGTGCGCGACCACCGCCCGCGGGGCGGCCATGTTAGCGGCTCACCGGCGTTCCCGGCCATCGCCGATTGCCTGACACGCAGTCGCGCTGAACATGTCCCGTGCGGCGCTCCAGCCTGGCTGACAGCTGCCTCCGGCCCTGCAACACCCAAAACCAGAAAATTGAAGCGCTCCCGCGGCCTGCCGTGGTGTCGTAGCGCTGGAAACCCAAGCCGCCCTCCCCGCGCTTGCGCGAATGGGCGGCGAGCCGTGTCCAGAGGCGAAACTCCATGGCGTTCCGCGCGGTAGCCGCTTGCGAGGAACGCAACAATGAAGCGAATGCTGATCAACGCCACGCAGGCTGAAGAGCTGCGTGTTGCCATCGTGGATGGCCAGTCGTTGTATGACATCGACATCGAGCAGCCGTCCAAGGAACAGAAGAAGTCCAACATCTACAAGGGCCGGATCTTCCGTATCGAGCCCTCGCTGGAAGCGGCCTTCGTTGAATACGGTGGCGGCCGCCACGGCTTCCTGCCGCTGAAGGAAATCTCCCGCGATTACTTCCAGGCCGGTGTCGACCACAACAAGGCCGGCATCCGCGAGCTGCTGAGGGAAGGCCAGGAAATCGTCGTCCAGGTCGACAAGGAAGAACGTGGCAACAAGGGCGCTGCCCTGACCACGTTCATCTCCCTGGCTGGCCGTTACATGGTGCTGATGCCGAATTCGCCCAGCGCCGGTGGTGTTTCCCGTCGCATCGAGGGTGAAGACCGGGCCGCCCTGAAGGACGCCTTGGACAAGCTGAACATCCCCGACGAAATGGGCGTCATCATCCGTACCGCCGGCGTCGGCCGCGATGCGGAAGAGCTGCAGTGGGATCTGGACTACCTGCTGAACGTCTGGCGCGCCATCGCCGAAGCCGCCCTGAGCAAGCCGGCCCCGTTCCTGATCTACCAGGAATCGCGCCTGATCGTGCGCGCCCTGCGTGACTACCTGCGCGCCGACATCGGCGAGATCCTGGTGGACACCGAGGAGATGTACGAGCACGCCAGGGAGTTCATGCAGCAGGTGATGCCGCAGACCCTGCGCAAGCTCAAGCATTACAAGGACGACATCCCGCTGTTCAACCGCTTCCAGATCGAATCGCAGATCGAAGGCGCCTACGAGCGCAACGTGCGCCTGCCGTCGGGCGGCTCGATCGTGGTCGACCAGACCGAAGCGCTGACGGCCGTCGACGTCAACTCCTCGCGCGCCACCAAGGGCAGCGACATCGAGGACACCGCGTTCCAGACCAACCTGGAAGCGGCCGAAGAAGTGGCCCGCCAGCTGCGCCTGCGCGACCTCGGCGGCCTGGTGGTGATCGACTTCATCGACATGGCGTCCAACAAGCACCAGCGCGAAGTCGAGAACCGCCTGGCGAACGCGCTCAAGTACGACCGTGCACGTGTGCAGGTCGGCCGCATCTCGCGCTTCGGCCTGCTGGAAATGAGCCGCCAGCGCCTGCGCCCGAGCCTGGGCGAATCCAGCCAGATCGTCTGCCCGCGTTGCGATGGCCATGGCCGCATGCGCAGCGTCGAGTCGCTGTCGCTGTCGATCATCCGCGTCGCTGAAGAGCATGCGATGAAGGAGAACACCGGGCAGGTGCTGGTACAGGCGCCGGTGGAGATCGCCAATTACCTGCTGAACGAAAAGCGCGGCGCGCTGGGCGAAATCGAGAAGCGCCACGAGGCGCCGATCGTGATCGTTGCCGACGAGCAGCTGCACACCCCGCATTACACCGTCACCCGCCTGCGCGACAACGAACTGGGCGAGGAAAGCGGCAAACCAAGCTACCAGCGCGGTACCCCGCGCAAGCTGCCGGTACACGCGCTGACCAAGGGCCAGCTGAACATCCCGCCGCCGATGGTGACCCAGGTCAAGCACAACTCCCCCGCCCCGGTGCGGGACGAAGTGGAACCGACCGCAGCGCCTGCACCCGCACCGGTGGCCGCAGTGGCTCCGGCTGCTGCCGCCAGTGGCGGTGTGGTTGGTTGGCTGAAGCGCATCTTTGGCGGCGAGCCGGCACCGGCGCCCGCACCGGCCCCGGCCGCACGTCAGCCGCAGCAGGATGGCGGCCGTCGTGACCGCAACAAGGATCGCAACAAGGACCGCAAGGACCGTCGCGAGGACAGCCGTGGCAACGGCGGCAATGGCAATGCGCAGCAGCAGAAGGACGGCGGCAACCGCAAGGACCGCGGTGAGCAGCGCAAGGATGGCCGCAACGGCGGCAACCAGGCCAATGGCAATGGCAATGGCCAGCAGCAGCCGCAGCAGCAGGGCAAGCCGAAGGATGCCCAGCAGCAGCCGCAGCAGAACAAGCCGCGTAACGAACAGGGCCAGGGTCAGGGCCAGCAGCAGCCGAAGCTGAAGCAGCCGAAGCAGCCGCGCCCGCAGGACGGTGACAAGCCGGCCGAGAAGCCGCAGCGTGCCGCTGCCGAATCCCCGGCTGATGTCGTGACCGCAGCAGCTGCCGTGGCTGCCACCACTGCGGTTGCCGCCACGGCCGTCGCGCAGGAAGAGAAGGCACTGGCACCCGCCGTTGCCACTGAAAACGCGGTCGACACTGTCGCGGCCGTGGATACCACCGCCGCTGCGACCGACGCCGAGGTCGTGGTTGCGACCGGGGCTGTCGAAGACGCAACGACCGATGCAGCGGGCGATCAGACCGGCGAAGGCGCAACGCGCCGCCGCCGTGGTCGTCGCGGTGGTCGTCGTCGTCGTCGTGGTGGTGCCGAGAACGCCGCAGGCGGTGACGTGCTGGGTGATGACATGGACGACGGCGATGATGCCGAGGGCGAAGACAACGACGGCGATTCTGTCGAGCAGACTGCACAGGCTTCGGTGAACAGCCCGGTTGCCGCCGTGCAGCCGTCGCGTTCGCAGCCGGAATTCGATTTCGATGACGAAGTCGAGCCGGCCGCCGCTGATGCCGGCAAGCCGGCACGTGCACCGGTTGCGGTAGCCGCCGCAGTTGCTCCGGTCGCTGCCGTCAGCAGCGCCGTGGTCGAAGCAGCCGCTCCGGTGGCAGCCACGGTGCAGACCCCGGCTCCGGTGGAAGCCGTCGCCAAGGTCGAACCGACCCCGTCGCCGGTGCAGACCAGCATGCTGGATGCCATCGACGCGGCGACGCCCGTGCAGCCCGCACCTGAAGCGGCTCCGGTGATCGAGGCGAAGCCGCCGGTGGTCGAGACCGCTACCGTGGTCGAAGCAGCCCCGGTCGCTGAACCGACCGCGGTGGTCGAAGCCGCACCGGTAGCCGAGCCGAAGCCGGTGGTGGCTGACGTTGCGCCGGTGGTGGAAGCTGCTCCGGTGGTCGAACCAAAGGACGAGGTTGAAGTCGCCCCGGTCGTCGAGCAGCCGGCAACCCCGGTGGCTGTCGAAGCCGCACCGGTGGAAACCGCTGCACCGGTCGCCGATCCGGTCGTTCCGGCGGCGGTCGACCCGATCGCCGATGGCCATGCCGACGCTGCCGCACAGGCCGCCGACGCGCAGGCTTCGGAAGAAGACGAGGACGCCGGCAAGCGCACGCCGCCTGCCGCCTGATCGATCGTTGATCGGCAACAAACGAAACGGCGGGGATCGATGATCCCCGCCGTTTTTTTTGTGCGTCTGGCGCCCACCATCCCCTACCATCAAGAGGGCAGGCCCTGGTAGAGGCCAACCTTGGTTGGCGCCGTGGGTTTCATGCACGCGACAGCGCCTGTGCCAACCAAGGTTGGCCTCTACCGAGGCGTGCGTCAGTTTGCTGGCGCTAACTGCAGCCGGGTCCACACCCCGTAGTGATCCGATGCCCAACGGCCGCCGTCATCCGGCTGGTCGAACAGGATCTTCGCTTCGCGCGCGACCATCTGGTCCTGCTGGAAGAAGATGTGGTCGATCCGCGACGGCGCCTGGTAGTAGTGTCGGTTGAGCGTACTGACACCGGCCAGGTCGGTGTTGACGTGCACGCTGCCGTAGCTGTCGCCGTAGTGGCTGCGCAGCTCGCTCAGATCGCCGGCATCGACCAGTGCATTGAAGTCGCCGGCAATCACCACCGGCGCACCCGCAGCGCTGCCGGCAATGAAACGCAGCAGGTCCTCGACCTGGCTGCGGCGGATGCGCTGGCCGGCGTCGTCACTGCGCTCGTTGAGATGGGTGGCATAGACATTGACCGGCTGGCCGTCCACGTCGATGCGCAGATGGGCCACAGTGCGGTAGTCATCCAGCGGCAGCAGCAGGTGCTCGCCACGGGCCAGTATCGGGCGCCGGGTCAGCAGCGCATTGCCGTAGCGCTTGGGCGCTCCCACCGGATCGGTGGACACGAATACGTAGCGGTAACCGAGCTGGCTGGCCAGCCACTGCGCCTGGTTTCGCACGTCGCGCTTCTGGATCACTTCCTGCAGCGCGATGGCATCGGGCTGCAGGCGCTTGAGCTCGGCCACGATCGTGCGACGGCGGCTGGGCCAATCCTCGCGGTCATGGTGCAGGTTGAACGTCACCATGCTCATGCCGGGTTCGCTGACGGCCGCCGCGTTGGCCGCGGCGACCGGCGCAGCGGCTGCGGTCAGCCCCGGCAGGGCCAGCGCGATCGCCAGCCCCAGCACGCCGAGACGGCGGCCGATCCCGATCGGTTGACGCATGGTTACTGCCCTTTGCGTTCGGCGCGGCGCACCGCGCTCGGCACGTCGATCTCGACCCGTGCCGGCAACTGGTGCACATGCAGCTCGTTGTTGATCCATTCCACCGTCTCGCCATTGACCGTCGCCTGGCCGGGTTCGCCTGCATACGGCCATGGCAGCACCACGCCGCCGGCAGGTGGCACCAGGCCGGGCTGCACCTCCAGCACCAGCTGCTTGTCACTGCGCTGCAGGCGATAGTTGAGCTGCCCCTGCGGCGTGCGCAGGCCCTGCACGGCGATGCCCTCGCCCTGCAGCCAGGACACCGGGATACCCGCAGCAAGCACCAGCGCCTCGTCCGCATCGCGGTTGTAGGCGAACATGTCCAGCGCCGAGCGGACGAAGTCCGAGGCCACCCATGCATGCGGCAGGTCACCCACGAAGAACGGCTTGCGCGGCGTACGCGAGACCACCTCGGCCCACTGGTTCCAGGCCTGCGGCGCGCGATCCTTGAAGAAGAACTCGGTGGCCTGCCAGGCGCGATCGCGCCAGCCCAGGCGCACGAACGCGGCGACGTTGCGCCATTCGTACGGCGTGTAATCCTTCCATTCGCGCTTGCCATCGCGGCGCGCGACGAATTCGTTCCAGTAGCGCTGGAAGGTTGCGTCCAGCGCCTCCTGCGGCAACCGCCCCTGCTCGCCGCCTGGTGCCAACGCGATCGTGGTGGAGGTCGCGTCGAAGTCACCCAGCTCGGCCGAACCCGGCAGGTAGTCGATGCGATGCTGCTGCATGGCCGCCAGCAGCGAGGCCTGCAGGTCGTCACGGAACTGATCGCGCGATTCGCTGATCTGCATCGCCTCGACCTTGCCCAGCTGCGCCGCCAGCTGCGCGGCGTCCTTGTAACCCCGCAGCGCCCAGAAGTTGTCCCAGTACGAATGCATCGGCTTGGCCGAATAACCCTCGTGGCTGATCGAGGCCGGCATCATCCCGTAGAAGGCGGCGTTGCGCGCACGGTTCTCCTCGGTGCGCTCGCTGCCCCGCAGTTGTTCCATGTAGCTGTAGGCACCCAGCACATGCGGCCACATCTGTTCGAGGAAGGCGGTGTCGCCGGTGTAGCGGCCATATTCGGCGATGTTGTAGATCAGCTCACCGTGGCTGTCGTTCTCCGGCACAGGGTCACTGCCACGCGCATCGACGCAGCACGGCACCTTGCCGTTTTCAAACTGATAGGGCGCATACCACGTCACGTAGTCGCGCACGGCATCGCTGCGGCCCATCCGCAGCAGGCCTTCGGAGATCATCGCGCCATCGCGGATCCAGCTGCGCGCGTACGAGCGCGTACCCGGCTGCAGGCGCGGGCCGACCCGCGAGATCAGCATGTGCGCCACTGCGGTGCGCAGGGTTTCCACCAGCGGTTGGCCGGCAGCCGGCACCTGCAGGGTCACTGCGCCCAGCTTGTCGCGCCACATTGCCGCGACCTGCTGCTGCGCCTTGGCCACGTCCAGCGCCTGCGGTGCCCAGCTGCCGGTCTGCGGCAGCACGATCGCCACCTCGCGGCTCTGCCCGGGTTCGAGCTTGATCGTGTACAGCAGCGCACCGGACGCCATGCCGGTCGAATCCTTCACGGCGGTGGTGCCGGGCAGCTTGCCGCTGGCCAGGTGCATCGCATCCAGCTTGCCGTCGAAGCTGCTGGCAAAGCGCGCATCCGGCACCTGCAGGGGATACAGCCGCGGTTCGCCATTGATGCGCACCAGCTGCTCGCCCACGTCCAGGCTGTCGATGCGGCTGAAGCCGCCCACCGTGTTGAGGAACTGGGTGGGCGGATTGACCTGCCATGGACGGATCGCCAGCGCCAGGGTGTATTCGTGCGCGACCTTGTCCGGATTGCTCAACCGGTAGCGCCCGATCAGCTGCGCGCGTTCGGGCGTGCCCTGCACGAAGCTGGTGACCGACAGGCCGGCCTTCTCGTGCACCCAGTCGACCGTGGCGATCGGCAGGTAGCGATCCTGCAGCGACTGGGTAATGGCAACGTCGGCCCAATCCAGCAGCTTGCCGTCAAGGCGGATGAACGGCTCGATGCTGAAGCTGCCCTTGGCCGGCTCCAGTGCGCCGTCCTCACTGATCAGCGCCTGTTCCTGGCCACCGTCCAGGCCAAGCAGGGTCCAGTACGGCTGCTCGCCGACATAAGCACGCGGCAATGCGCCACGCGGCAGGTCGGCCGCCACCGAGGACAGGAAGGCATTGGGGGTCGCGGCGAACGCCAGCGGCTTCAGGGTGATGTCACGGATGCCATAGCGCCAGTTCGGCCCGCCCTGCAGGTCGAAACGCACATAGCGCGCATCTGTGTCGGGCAGTGCCAGCCAGTCGCGGCCGCCGGCACCGGCGGTCACTTCGCGCACGGTACGCCAGTCACGACCGTCCTCGGAGGTACGCACGGTGTAGCGGTTCGCTTCCAGGTCCGGCAGCCAGTCGATCACCGCACCGCCGATCTCGCGGCTCTTGTGCAGGTCCAGGCTGATGGTCTGCTGCTTGACCCCGCCGCTGATCCAGAAGGTATCGGACTTGCCGTCGATCATCCGGTCCTGCAGCGCGGTTGCGGTATCGGCGATCACCGAGGGCCGCAGCGCGGAATCATCCTGCGCGGGCAGGCCCTGCAGGGTCAGCTTGTCGAAGCACACGGTGCCACGGCCGCCGACCTTGCTGTAGATCGTGAACTCCATCGACGCGCTGCGCGTCATGTCCTTCTCTGGCGATGGCCCCCACGCCTTGTCGATCTGCCGGCGGCGGTACTCCACCGGCGTCCACGCCTTGGGGAAAGCGTAGCCGGGGCGATTGACCCACCACACGTTGTCGCCGCTGGCGTCGATCAGCTTGAACTGCAGGTCATTGGCCGGCGAATCACCGCGGAGCTGGAAGCCAAAACGGTAGTTGGCCGGGTACTCGATGTTCAGCGGGCGACGGAGGCCGACGTAGCCGGAGACCTCATGGAAGTCGTAATCCAGGCACAGCGCGCGGCCACCGCCGGCACCACTGACCGGCCGCAGCGAGCCGCTGACCTGGTCGGACAACACCAGCTTCCATGCGCTGATGTCGTCGAAATCATCCAGCACCTTCGGCGCGGGCAGCGCCGGTGGTGCGGCGATCGCCAGGGAAGACCACAACAGGCCCAGTCCAACGGCGATCGCACGCTTCATCCCTTCACGCTCCCCAGCAACAATCCTTGGATGTAGTACCGCTGCAGCACCAGGAACAGCGCCAGCACCGGAACCACGGTGACCACTGCGCCGGCCATCATCATTTCCACGTCCATGATGTGTTCGCGCGAGAGGGTGGCCAGGGCCACCGGCAAAGTGTAGTGCTCCTGGTCGGTCAACACGATCAGGGGCCACATGAAATCGTTCCATGCGCCCATGAAGGTGAAGATCGCCAGCGTCACCAGCACCGGCTTCAGCATCGGCAGCACGATCTGGAAGAAGATCCGCAGCTCCCCTGCCCCGTCGATGCGCGCCGCTTCCAGCAGCTCATCGGGAATCGAGCGGGCGTACTGGCGCACCAGGAAGATGCCGAACACGCTGGCCAGCGCCGGCACGATCACGCCGCCGAAACTGTTGACCAGGCCCAGCTGCTTCATCAGCAGGAACAGCGGCAGCATCGCCACCTGGGCCGGGATCACCAGCGCCGCCATCAGCACCTGGAACAGGCGCTCACGACCGACGAAGTTGAGCTTGGCGAAGGCGTAGCCGGCCATCGTGTTGAGCAGCAGCGAACCGAGGGTGATCGCCAGCGACACCAGCAGGCTGTTGGCGAAGTTCCCGCCCATGCCGGTGCGCGCGAACAGCTCCGTGTAGTTGTGCGTGGTGATGCTGGACGGCAGCAGCGGCGGCGGGAAATGGGTGGCCTCACCCTGCGGCATGAACGAGACCGAGAGCATCCACAGCAACGGTGCCAGGCTGACCAGGGCCAGCACCAGCAGCGCGCCGTTGATCATCCACGGGTGCCAGCGTGACTGGCCGATTTCACGACTCATACCAACTGCCTCTTGCGGCCAAAGCGCAGCATCACGGTGGTCACCGCCAGGATGATCAGGAACAGCAGGAACGCCACAGCCGAGGCGCGTCCCAGGTTCCACCACTTGAAGCCTTCCTCGAACATGAAATACAGCACGCTGACGGTGCTCTGCAGTGGGTCGCCGCGGGTCATCACATAGGGTTCGGCGAACAGCTGGAAGTAACCGGAAACGGTAATCACCCCGACCACCAGCAGCACCGGGCCGAGCATCGGCAGGGTGATGTGCAGGAACTGCTTCCAGCGCGAAGCGCCATCGATGCGCGCGGCCTCGTACAGGTCATGCGGGATCGCCTGCAGGCCGGCGAGGAAGATCACCATGTTGTAGCCGAAGTTCTTCCACACCGCGAACAGCATGATGGTCGGCATGGCCCAGTTGGGGTCGCCCAGCCAGTCGATCGGGCTGATGCCCAGGTGGCCCAGACCGTAGTTCACCAGACCGTAGCTGGTGTGGAACAGGTAGCGCCAGATCACCGCCACTGCCACCAGCGTGGTCACCACCGGGGCGAACAGCGCCGTGCGGAACAGCGCCTTGAAGCGTGCCGCCGGGGCATTGAGCAGCATCGCCGCGCCCAGCGATACGCCGATCGACAACGGCACGCCGATCACCACGAAATACGTGGTGTTCCACAGCGACTTCCAGAACATCGGCGTCTGCAGCAGGTCGATGTAGTTGCCGAGACCCACGAAGCGCAGGTTGCTGCTGTCGGCCAGCGCGTACAGGTCGAAGTCGGTCACGCTCAGCGCCAGCGCCGAGGCTACCGGCAGGCCGAAGAACACACCGAGCACGATCAGCGAGGGGCCGGCGAAGATCCAGCCGGCAAGGGAAGAACGTTTCATTGCGGGCTCCCGGCCGCGACTGCACTGGTCGAACCCGAGGGGGGTGCGCTGCGCTGCAGGCGTTGTTGTTCATGCATCCAGCGACGCTTGGCCAGCACCTTGTCCACGCGCTGGTCCAGTTCGGCCACGGCCTTGTCCTGCGGCAGGCCGCCACGCACCACCTGTTCGGTGACGATGCGCATTTCCTGCACGATACGCTCCCATTCGAGCACCTTCGGGGTCGGCTTGACACGCTCCAGCTGGTCGCGGAACGCGGCGGCAAGCGGATCGTTGGCCAGCGACGGCGCGTTCCACGTGCTGCGGCGCGGCGGCAGGTCGCCGATGATCGCGTGGAAGCGCGCCTGTATTGCCGGCCGCGACAGGAACTCGATCAGCTTCCAGGACGCTTCCTTCTGCTGCGACTTGCGGAAGATCACCAGGCTGGTGCCACCGGCGATGCCCGCGCCCGGACCCTCCGGGCCCGGCAGCGCGGCGGTGCCCCACTGCCCTTCCAGTTCCTTCGGCTGCAGCTTCTTGAACTCGCGGATGTTCCACGGGCCGGAGATGTAGAACACGTTGAAGCCGCGGAAGAATTCATCCCAGACGTTGGAGATCTGCGTCTCGGACATCTTCGGCGCCCAGCCCTGCTCGAACATGTTGGCGTAGAAACCGAGCGTGCGACGGAAGCCAGGGCTGGAGAAATTGCCGCGGGTGTCATCGTCGCGCAGCAGCGGATCGGGCTGCTGCAGCGCCAGCGACAGCTGCTGCTCGAACTCGTTGATCGGCATCAGCACGGCATAACGGTTCGGGCCCTGCATGCGCTTGATCGCGGCCATCTGCTCGTTCCATTCCGCCCAGGTGCGCGGCGGGTGGTCGAAGCCGGCCTTGGCCAACAGGTCCTTGCGGTAGTAGATCAGGCGGGTATCGACGTACCACGGCACGCCGACCAGCTCGTCGTGGATCACGTTGGTATCCCAGATGCCCTGGAAATAGTCCTTCGGATCGACCACGGTCGAGCGCTGCACGAACGGCTGCAACGGCGTCAGCGCGTTGAGTTCGGCGAACTCGGGCACCCAGGTGTTGCCGAGCTGGCATACGTCGGGCAGGCCATCGGCAGCGAACGCGGTCAGCAGCTTCTCGTGCGCGGCCGTCCACGGGATGTTCTGCACATCGACCTTGATGCCGGGGTTCTCCGCTTCGAATTCGTGGATCAGCTCGCTGACCACTTCGGCCTCGCGGCCCATCGCCCAGAAGCGCACGGTGGTGGTGCCCTGCTCCTGGCGGGCACAGCCGGCCATGACCAGCGCGGCCAGTGCAGGCAATGCCCAGCGTCGCAGGCGGTGTTTCCAGTCGTGCACCTTGTTACTTCCCCTGGCCGGTGTTGCGGTTGGCATTGTTTTTCTGTTCCTGCGCGGCGGCCGCACGTGATTCAGCGATACCGACCGCACGTGCCGCCGCGGCCTTCTCATCCTTCTGCAGCTCCAGCGGCTGGAAGGAACCTTCCGGCGCCAGCCAGCCACCACTGAAGCCCGCCCGTTCCAGGCCCTTGCGGATGTACGGGTTCTTCTTCATCACATCCCAGACGAAGTCGTTGCGGTAGTTGGCGATCATGGTCAGGATCGGGCCCTGGTCGATGGCGATGTAGTCGCTGGCGACCCAGCCGCGATCAGGCACCACGCGCCCGGTCTTGATCGGGATGTCGTAGTTGAAACTGGGATTGAACGAATCCAGGAAGCCATAGCTGGAGTAGATGTAGTCGCCGTAGCGCTTGTGCATCTCCAGCGTGGCCGGGATCACTTCCTCGGGCGCAAACACGACCGAGGAGATCGCCGCGGTTGGCGCGATCGTGCCGTCATCGAAGTTCTCGCGCAGGCCTGCGCCGCGCGAAGAGTAATGGCGGAACTGGCGCTGCTCGCCGCGGTATTCCTGGGTGGTGTTCTGCGGACCATCGCTGGCGGTCAGGCCCCACACGTTCTCGCCGTACTCCTTCCAGTTCATCGGATTGGCGATGGCGTACTCACGCTGGGCCAGCGCGGCCGAACGGCTGTTGAGGAAGTAGGTGCTGCCACGCTCGCGCATGTAGGCATCCTGGATGTCGCGGAAATCGATCCAGACGTGGCTGTACTGGTGGCCGAACAGCGGGCCGAAGGACAGGTATTCCTGGCCCTGGTAGACGCCCCAGTCGTTGTCGTAGGTCCGCGTCCACACCGTCCACGCATCCGGGCTGACCGGATGGCTGGGCGAACCCAGGGCGAGGATGTACACCATCATCGCCTCGTTGTAGCCCATCCAGTCATGGTCGATGAAGCCGTTCTCGGGGAACCAGCCCATCGAGATCAGCGGCGCACGCTGCTGCAGCCACGGCCAGTCGACCTGCTTGTACAGGGTGTCGGCGATCTGCCGGATTTCCTTCTCGCGCGGATCGTCGCCGTCGTAGTACGACTGGGCGAACAGCACGCCCATCATCAGCAGCGCGGTGTCCACCGAGGACAGTTCCACCCAGCTGTCGTAGCGGCGCCCTTCCTGCATGTCCAGGAAGTGGTAGTAGAAACCCTTGTAGCCGGCCTTGCCGGTGCGCTGCGGGCCCATCGGCACGTCGCGGAAGAACTTCAGGGTGGTCAGCGTGCGGTCGATCGCCTGGTTGCGGCTGACCCAGCCGTTCTCGATGCCGATCGGATACGCGGTCAGGGCGAAGCCGACCGAGGCGATGCTGGCGAACGGCCGCGACGGATAACGGTCCGGGGTGAGGCCGTTGATCTCGTTGGTGGTATCCCAGAAGAACTGGAAGGTGCGGCGCTCGATGTCGTCAAACAGCGGCGGCAACTCGGGCTTCATCGGCCGTGGCGGTGCGTCCGCCTCGATCAGGATCACCGGCGGACGCGGCTTGGCAGGCTCCTGCTGGGCCGGTTTGCAGGCGGCGATGGCCAGGGTCATCGCAGCGGCGGTCATCAGGTGGCGTGCCTGCATGGCGCGGTTCCTCCGGTGGGCTGATCGATGAAAGAGCATAACGTCCAATGACCTGAAATCGTTTACAAAGTGCGGTCTTAAAAAACCACGGAAACGTGGTCGGTGACACCGCGATCATTGCCCACGCCATTGCCCCCTGTCTGGCAATGGCGTGGACAATGGACCGGCCCGGAGGCCGGCCATTGCCGGTGCCGCCGGCGAACCGGCGGCACCATGTTGCCTCAATTGCCTGTGATCAGAAGCGGAAGCCCACTTCAGCCTTGACCTGACGCGGCGTACCAATGATTTCGCCGGTCTCGTTGTAGCTGGCCTGCAGCTTGCCGTTGGTCTTGACGTAGTTGTAGGTGGAGAAGTTGTCGAAGTTGAACACGTTGATGATGTCGATACGCGCGTACAGCTCGGTATCGCCCGGCATCTTGAACGTCTTCGTCGCCTGCAGATCCACCGAACGGTAGCCGAAGATCTTGCCGCCCAGCAGGAACTTGCCATTGGCGTTGGGCACAGCCGCCTGCGGCGTCGGCAGGTTGTAGCCGCTGGCCTGCGGCACCGGGTACCAGTCGTTGACGGCGGTCGGGGTGGCAAGGGTGATCTTGCCGCCGAAGGTGATGCCCCAGAAGCCCGCGTACGAACCGGTGACCACCAGGCGGTGGCGCGGCGCGCCGTTGGAACGGATGGTCGGGTAATCGCCGATCAGACCGCGGTCAAAGGCGTACTTCTCGTTGATGTCGCGGTTGTGGCGCGCGGTCGTCCAGGTATAGGCGATCGAGGTGCCCCAGCCGCTTTCCTGGGTGAACGGCTTCTGCGCCGACAGCAGGATCTGGGTAGCGCGGGTCTTGATGCCCTGCTGGCCGATGATCAGGCTGCCGAAGCCCGGCACGTTGCAGCTCCAGGCCTGGCTCAGGCCCGGGTCGGTGCCGCCGCACAGGCGCGGGTCATCGAAGAACTGGCCGGTCGGGTAGCGGTTGCCCAGGGTGAAGGCGAACCCGTCGTAGCTCAGCGTGCGGGCGATGGTGGCATCGGTCAGCCAGTCACCGATCTGGTTGCTCATGCCCAGGCTGAACTGATCCGAATACGGAGCCTTCAGCTTGTTGTTCAGCAGATCGACTTCCAGGCCCGCATTGCTGGTCGAGCCGACCAGCGACTGCAGGTTGCCGATGCCGTTGAGCAGGTTCGGGTTCCAGTCATAGCAGGCGGCCTGGCCGTTGATGCAGGTGCCGGTAGCCGGGTTGCGGAAGTAGATCGTCGGCTGCGGCAGGGCCAGCTTGGTGGTTTCCAGCTGCAGGTTGTCGAACAGGTCGCGGTCGTAGGAACGGCCAGCACCACCGTGGATCACGTGCTGCTCGTCGGCGTTGATGTCATACGAGAAGCCCAGGCGCGGCTGCCAGGCATCCTTGAACGCCTTGCGGTTGTGGCCGTTGCTGATGTAATCGCTGATGTCCAGGCCGCCCAGCGCCAGCGAATCGGCGTAGGTCTGGCCAGCGGGGCCGCGCGGATCCTGCGAGTAGATCGCGTCGACCACCTGCTGCGGGGTCACGAAATCCAGGTAGGACGGAGTCTTTTCGTAGTCCCAACGCAGGCCGATGTTCAGCTGCAGATGGTCGTTGACCTGCCAGTCGTCCTGGATGAACACGCCGTACTGCTTGGACTTCGAACGCACTTCGCCGGACACGCCCGACACGCCGGTCACCGGCTTGACGAACTGCGCCTTGTACGGAATGGAATCCGGGAAGTCCGGATCGCCCAGGCTGTAGGTGAAGGTCGGGTTGATCTGCGCCGCATCGGAGGCGTACAGATCGATCGCCTTGTACTTCACGCCCATCTTGATGGTGTGGTCGCCGGCCCACTGGATGCCGTCCAGGGTCAGGTTGTCTTCGATCGACCAGCCCTTCTGACCCTTCACCTGCGAATCCAGCGCCGAGGCGCCACCGATCTTCACCACGGTGCGGTCTTCGGTGCCGTCCGGTGCGGTGTAGGTAATGCCGTTGGCCAGGGTCAGCGGCGTCGGGTTGTTGAACGAATCTTCGTGGGTGACCATCATTTCGTTGTAGTAACGCTCGCCGCTGTGGTTCCAGCGCAGGGCGTAACGACGGTCGGTGTTGACTACTTCACGGCCGGCTTCCGGCGAGGTCTGGCCGCTGAACTGCGACTGGGTTTCATCGCGGTCCTGGAAGGTCAGCTCGATGCGATCATTGTCGGTCGGCTCGAAGTCGATCTTGCCGAAGATCAGATCCTGCTGGAACGGCTGGCTGGCCGGGCCCAGGCCGGCGGCGCCGACGGCCGGCAGCAGGCCGGCAGCACCGGTGACCGCGCCGTCCGGCGCGATGGTGACCGGCAGGTCGAAGCGCTTGGCTTCATAGGTGACGAAGAAGTGCGCCTTGTCCTGGATGATCGGGCCACCCAGCGCGAAGCCGTATTCCTTCTCGGCCGAGACCATCTTGTCCTTGCCGCCCTGGCGCTCGGCCGGGGTCTTGGCGCGCATGTCCTCATCGGTGTAGCGGTAGAACGCCTCACCCTTGAATTCATTGGTGCCGGACTTGGTGGCAGCGGTCACTGCAGCGCTCGACACCTGGCCGTACTCGGCCTTGTAGTTGCCGCTGATGACCTTGTATTCGCCGATGGCCAGCTGCGGGAACGGGTTGCCGGCGCTGCCGGACTGGCCGGCCACGCCGCCGCCCTTGACGTAGCTCTTCTGGCCCACGCCGTCGATGTAGACGTTGGTACCGTCGGCATTGGTGGCGCCGCCGCGCAGCGAAGTGTTGCCCTTGGCATCACGGGTGAAGATCAGGCCCGGCACCGCGTCGGCGAACTCGAGGAAGTTGCGCGACACCTGCGGGGTGGTCTGGATCTGCTGCAGGCTGACGGTCTTGCCGACTTCGGAGGTACGCACTTCCTGCAGCAGGGTCGGCGCAACAACGTTGACGGTGTCCAGGTTGGTGGCGGCGGTGGTACCGGTGCCACCGGCGGCAGCGCCAGCGAAGTTGAGCGTCGAGGTCGAGGCGACCGTGACGGTGACCTTCTGGGTCTGGCCGTTGGCAACGACATTGTAGGTGCCCGGGTCCAGGCCCATCAGCGAATAGCTGCCGTCGGCGCGCACGGTGCCGCGACGCACGGTGCCGGTGGCGACGTTGGTAGCGGTGACTTCGGCACCGGCCTGCGCGCCGGACACCTGGCCGCGCAGGCTGGCGTTGGCCGACTGCGCCATGACGTTGGGAGCGGCGGCCAGCATGAGGCAGCTGACCAGGGCGGTGCTCAGCAGCCGGCGCGCCGGCGTGCGGATCGTGGAATGCATCATCAACTCAATCTCCGGGTGGCGGTGACCGCTTGCGCGGCACCTGCGATCAATCAAAAAAGAAGGAACGCCTCTGGCTTCAATGGCCGGATGGCGGAGTGGTGGAATCGCGAACAATCAGGCGCGGGACCAGGGTCTGTTTGTCCCCTGTCCCATCCGTGGAGGTGCCGTCCATCAACTGCAGCAAGCGCGACATCGCCCGATCGCCCAGTTCGGCGATGCTGACCTGCATGGTGGTCAGCGACGGGTGGACGAAACGCGCAAGCGGAATGTCATCGAAACCGGCCAGGGCGACATCGGACGGCACATGGACACCTGCCTGCGCGAAGGCATACAGGCAGCCCAGGGCCATCATGTCGTTGGCGGCGAATACGGCATCGGGCAGCGTGCCGGCTGCCAGCAACTCCTGACCGGCGCGATGGCCGGAAGCTTCGTCGAAATCACCGGGCAACTCGATCCCCTCGGCGCCACCGCCAAAAGCCGCCAGCGCGTCACGGAAGCCGCGCAGGCGCTCACGCGCGTCGAAGTTGAGGTCCGGGCCAGAAATGAATGCAATGCGCCGATGGCCGGCGTCGAGCAGGTGGCGGGTCATCGCCATCGCCCCGGCATGGTCATCGATGCTCAACACCGGATGGTCCTGCCCAGGCAGGTAGGTGTTGATGAGTACCGTCGGCAATGCCTGCGGCAGGTTGTCGGTCAGGAACCCCGGGCTCTCCGCATAGGGCGAGAGCACCAGCAGACCGTCGACCCGGCCGCGCATGGCACGAAGGGCTGCGCCCTGCTGCTCCTGGTCGCCGTGATAGCTCGACACCAGCAGGTGCTGGCGCCGGCTGCGGGCGACGTTGTCGATGCCACGCATCAGTTCGGAGAAGAATTCGCCGTACAGGTCTGGAAGCACCACGCCCACTGTATTGGTGCGGCGGCTGCTCAGGCTGCGGGCGGCGGCGTGCGGGGTGTAACGCAGCCGGGCGGCCACCTCCAGCACAAGCTGGCGGACCGGTTCGGCGACATTTTCATGCCCGTTGAGCGCGCGCGAAACGGTGGCCACAGAGACCTTGGCTTCACGGGCGACGTCTTTGATTGTTATGGCTGCTTTGTTCACGAAGCCGCCCTCCACGGCTTGGATCTACCAGCAATGGCGCGGAATGTAAGCGTTTCCATCTGCGCTTGTAAACAGTCCGTTAGGCGAATGTCCCTAAACGGACACAGAAATCTGTCCCTGGCAGGCCCCTCGATGGACCTGCCAGGACAGCTCGGGACAGGGTTTCAGCCCTGCTCTGACGGGGTGTGTGCGCGGATGGACAACGCGTGGATGTCGGTTTCCATCAGCGTGCCCAGCGCCGCGTAGACCGCGCGATGACGGGCCAGCGGAGCCATTCCCGCGAAGCGCTCGCTGACCACGTGCACGTTGAAATGGCCGCGACCATCGCGCGCTCCGGCGTGGCCTGCATGGCGATGACTGTCGTCTTCGATCTCAAGCACGCTGGGGGCCAGTGCTTGTTGCAGCGCATCACGAATCTGCTCGATCCGTTTCGCGTTCACGGCAGCACCTTGCGGAACGGACGCACCTGCACCCGCACGTAGACGCCCGCGGCGACGTAGGGGTCGGCATCGGCCCAGGCCTGGGCCTGCTGCAGCGAGTCGAAGCCGGCAATCACCACCGAACCGCTGAATCCTGCCGGGCCCGGGTCTTCGCTGTCGATGGCCGGACACGGTCCAGCCAGAAGCAGGCGGCCTTCATCGCGCAATGCGGTCAGCCGCGCCAGGTGCTCGGGCCGCGCCTGCAGCCGCTGGGCCAGTACATCCTGGCCGTCATATCCTTCAATCACGTACCACACCGGCATTTCCTCGCTCGCGTTGCTGGTGAAGCGATTCTAGCCAATCCCGCCCCCTGCCCAGCCTCGGCTGGACACTGGCGCGGCAAAGGCTTACCCTAGCAACCATTGCACGTGGCTGGATGCAGCAGCCCGTCGGTTTTTGCGGCCAACGCAGCCCCCGACGACCGACCCGCTGCTTCGAACCGGTCCACTCGACCGGGCCCCGTAGACGACCTCCCGTAGTCCTGTCGCTGCCGTGTCCTGCGGAGCGTCCTGTTGTTTGATGTGTGGAACCGCGCCGAGACAGGCGTGCCTGGTGTCCTGGCGGTCCGTGGCAGTTGCCCGGTATGCCAGCTGCCGCGACTGGTCCGTTGCAATCCTGATCTCCATTAGATGACTTCCGAACTCGCGCTCGACGCGAACACGCCAACCCGGCCGCCCGCCCCCCAGCAGCAGGAAATGCCGCTGGCCGTGGTGCATGGGCAACCGGTCCTGCAGATTCCGCAGGACCTGTACATCCCGCCGGATGCGCTGGAAGTCATCCTGGACGCCTTTGAAGGACCGCTGGACCTGCTGCTGTACCTGATCCGCCGGCAGAACCTGGACGTACTGGATATTCCCGTGGCCGAGATCACCCGGCAGTACGTGGAATACATCACCGTGATGCGCGAGCTGCGCTTCGAGCTGGCCGCCGAGTACCTGGTGATGGCGGCGATCCTGGCGGAAGTGAAGTCGCGCATGCTGCTGCCCCGCCCGCCCAGCGTGGAGGGCGAGGAAGCCGATCCGCGTGCGGAGCTGGTGCGACGGCTGCAGGAGTACGAACGCTTCAAGCAGGCTGCCGAGGACATCGACGCCCTGCCCCGGCAGGACCGTGACACCAGCGTGGCGCATGCCTTCATGCCCGAGCGCGCCGCAGTGAAGCTGCCGCCGCCGGTGGACCTGAAGGAAATGCTGATGGCGCTGCACGACGTGCTCAAGCGCGCCGAGCTGTTCACCGGCCACGCGATCAAGCGCGAGGCACTGAGTGTCCGGCAGCGCATGGGCGAAGTGCTGGGACGGCTTGAAGACGGCAGGTTCTATCGTTTTGAAAACCTGTTCACTGCCGAAGAAGGCAAGCTGGGCGTGCTGGTCACGTTCCTGGCCGTGCTGGAACTGGCCAAGGAGCAGCTGCTGGACCTCGTGCAGGAAGAACCGCTGGCGCCGATCTACGTGAAGTCCCTGGCCGCCGGCAATACCAATGCCCCGCTGCAGTTCAGCAGCGAATTCGACGACAACGACGCCGCCAATGAAAACGAGTGAGCGCTGACTGCCGATGGATCAAACGCTGATCAACCGCATTGTCGAAGGTGCGCTGCTGGCCTCCAGCCAGCCGCTCACCCTGGCCCAGCTGAAGGACCTGTTCCCGGAAGATGAGCCGGCGCCACCGGGCAGCATCGAACGTGCGCTGGAACGGCTGCGCGAGAGCTGCCAGGACCGTGGCGTGGAACTGGTGGAGGTGGCCTCCGGCTTCCGCTACCAGGTGACCGCCGAAGTACATGGCTGGATCAGCCGGCTGTGGACCGAACGCAAGACCCGCTATACCCGCGCCACCCTGGAAACGCTGGCACTGATCGCCTACCGGCAACCGATCACCCGTGGCGAGATCGAGCAGGTGCGCGGCGTGGCGGTCAGCAGTAACATCATCCAGGCGCTGGAAGAGCGCGAGTGGATCCGCGTGGTCGGCCACCGCGACGTACCCGGCAAGCCTGCCCTGTTCGGCACCACCAAGGGCTTCCTGGACTACTTCGGGCTGAAACGCCTGGACGAACTGCCGCCCCTTTCCGAGCTGAAGGACCTGGGCGACCTGGAACCGCAGCTGGCGCTGGATCGCGACGCACCGCCGGTCGCCAGTGCCGACGGCCCGGACGTGAGCGCCGACCCGGACGCCGCTGCAAATGACGACACCGGCATGACCGCCGGCGACACCCCCGATTCTGCCGACGCACGTCCTGCGGCGGCCGACGATGAGCAAGCACCTTCGCCCTCCGATGATGGGCACCCCGATTCCGCGCCGGGCGAGCGCGCGGTGACAGTGAACGAACGCGAAGACAACGCCGTCGCGAAGACGACCGTGGCTGTTGACCAAGCCGATTCCGAACCAGAGGCCGACCTCGAAACCGTCGGCCGGAGCAAAACTGATGAGTGACACCCCCCGCAAGCCCTCGTTGAACAAGCTTTCGCTCAAGCGCGAAGCCACGTCCGAACAGTTCAAGCTGGAAGAACGCCTGCACAAGGTCCTGGCCCAGGCCGGCCTCGGCTCGCGTCGTGCGCTGGAACAGCGCATCGCCGAAGGCCTGGTCAAGGTCAACGGTGAAGTCGCGCAGACCGGCATGTCGGTCAAGAGCGGCGACAAGATCGAGCTCGACGGTCGCGGCTTCGTCGCCACCGCGCTGGCCGAACCCTCGCGCGTACTGGTTTACAACAAGCCGGAAGGCGAAGTGACCACCCGCGAAGACCCCGAAGGTCGCCCGACCGTGTTCGAATCCCTGCCGGCGCTGAAGGGTGCCCGCTGGATCGCCGTCGGCCGCCTGGACATCAACACCACCGGCCTGCTGCTGGCGACCACCGACGGTGAGCTGGCCAACGCCATGATGCACCCCTCGTTCGAGGTCGAGCGCGAGTACGTGGTGCGCGTGCGTGCCCCGGAAGGCGAGGACAAGGTGCCTGACGCCGTCGTCGACCGCCTCACCCGTGGTGTCGCGCTGGAAGATGGCCCGGCCAAGTTCGATGAGATCGAACGCATCGGCGGTACCGATTCGCACGACTGGTTCCGCGTCGTGGTGAAGGAAGGCCGCAACCGCGAAGTGCGCCGCCTGTGGGAATCGCAGGGCTGCCAGGTCAGCCGCCTCAAGCGCACCCGCTACGGCAAGGTCAGCCTGCCGCGCGAACTGGCCCGCGGCCAGTCCGTCGAACTGCCGGGCAGCCAGGTCGAAGCGCTGCGCGCCGAACTGAAGCTGGAAGAAGGCGCGCCGTCGGCCCTGACCCTGCAGCCGGTGATCGGCCAGCGTCGTGCCGCCAAGACCACCGTGCGCGTGCGCGAAGGTGGCCGCGGCAATGCCTACGTCAACGGTCACAACACCGCCGATGAAGGCCGCGAACTGCGTCGTTTCGACAACGTCCGCGAAGATCGCGGCCGCGGTCGCGGCGGCAAGGGTGGCGGTGGTTTCAAGGGCGGCCTGACGGTCAGCGGTGAAGCCGCAGCCAAGCAGTCGCAGCGCCCGTTCAAGCAGCGCGCGCCGAAGAACGACCGCTCGCTGCCGGAAGGCAACCCGGCCGCATTCCGTACCTGGTACGTGCCTGATGGCGTCAGCACTGGCCCGAGCGGCCACCGCAATGCCGGTCCGGGCGCACGTGGTCCGGGCGCACGTGGCCCGGGTGCCCGTGGCCCGGGCGCAGGTGCAGGTGCAGGCGGCCAGGGCCGTCCGTACGGCAAGCCGAAGGGTCCGGGCGCAGGCGCCGGTGGCGGCCAGGGTCGCGGCGGCTACGGCGGTGAAGGTCGTGGTGGCTACGGTGGTGAAGGACGTGGTGGCGCCGGCGGCCAGGGTCGTCCGGCCGGTGCGGGCAACCGCTCGCAGGGCCAGGGCAACAAGCACCCGTACGGCCATCCGGGCAATGCCCCGAGCTTCCCGTCCGACCACGCCAATCCCGGCTTCAGTCCGTACGGCACCTCGCGTCCGGCCGGCAACGGTCGTCCGGGCGGCAATGCGAATGCACGTCCGGGCGGCAACCGTGGTCCGGGTGGTCCGGGCGGCAATCGCGGTCCGGGTGGCCCCGGTGGCAACCGCGGTCCCGGCGGCCCGGGTGGCAATCGCGGCCCGGGTGGCCCCGGCGGCAACCGTGGCCCGGGTGGCCCGCGGCGCAGCGGCCCGCGCGGCGGCTGAGCGCTGAAGCAACCGACATGAAGAACCCCGGCTCCGGCCGGGGTTTTTCTTTAAACAGGGGACGGAGGGGATCAAGTCGTTTTTGCCAGACTGTGTGTCGAACGGGCGAAAGCGACTTGATCCCCTCCGTCCCCTTTTGCGTGGCGCTGGAAGGCGGCGGGTGTGGTGCCAGCCATGCTGCGGAAGAAGGCAATGAACGGGCTCTCTGCCGAGAAGCCGGTGTCCTGCGCGACGTGTGCGACGCGATGGCCAAGCAGCAGCAGTTCCATCGCCCGCATCAGGCGCCATTGCTGGCGCCAGGCCTGGTAGCCCATGCCGGTGTCGCGCTGCATCAGCCGGCCCACGGTGCGCACGCTCAAGCCCGTGCGTGCGGCCAGCTCCCCCAGTTCGGGCGGCAGGTGTTCGGCCAGCGGCAGGCAACGTGCGATGCGTGGATCGTGCGGCAATGGCAGGTCCATCGGCGCTACCGGTGCGGCGGCGATCTCCAGCAAGCACAGCGCGAGCTGGTGGTGCGCACGTGGCGCCTGCCAGTCGTGATCGAACGGTGCCTGCGCGATCGGCTCCAGCAGCGCCTGCAGCAAGGGCCCCACCCCGATGATTGCCGGCTGCTGCGGCAGCTGTGCCGACAGCGTGGTATCGAAGTACAGCGAGCGGTAGTCCACCGCCTGACGCATCTGCGCCCGATGGCGCAGGCCGCCAGGGATCCAGGCCGCGCGCGACGGCGGCATCAGACTGATGCGGTCACCAAACGTCAGCCGCGTGCAGCCCTGCCGCGTGTACAGCAGCTGCGCACGCGCGTGCTGATGCCAGCCCGAATCGTGATCGGCCAGCGACGAGGCAATGCCCAGCACCGGCGCGTCCCAGGCATCGGCATCGAAGTGCGCATCCGGCTGCAGCCAGGCCATGTCCGATTTCCTACACTTTCTGTCAGGACCGACAGATTGCGCCAATGCGCCGGCCACCACAATGCGCGGCCCCGATTCCGGAGCGCCCGCATGTCGCGTCGCCTGTTGCTGCTCACCATCGCGCTGCTGATGTTCCCGCAGCTGGCCCAGACCCTGTACAGCCCTGCCCTGGCCGATCTCGCCGGGCGCTTCGCACTGCCCCCGGGCGCCGCCAGCCAGGCGATGAGCCTTTACCTGTTCGGTTTCGCCACCGGTGTCGCGCTGTGGGGATGGCTGGCCGACCGTATCGGCCGCCGCCCAGCCCTGCTCGGCGGCCTGGCCGTGTTCGCACTGGCGGCCTGCGGAGGCCTGCTGGCCAGCACGTTCGGCCAGGTCCTGCTGGCCCAGGCACTGGCCGCGCTGGGCGCGGCGGCGGCCTCGGTGGTGACCCAGACGGTACTGCGTGATCACCTGCAGGGGCCGGCCTTGGCGCAGGCGTTCTCGTGGATCGGCATGGCGCTGGCATTGAGCCCGGCGATCGGGCTGGCACTGGGGACGTTGCTGGTTGCCACCCATGGCTATGCCGGCGTGCAGGCAGGCCTGCTGCTGATTGCCCTACTGCTGATGCTCGGATGCACCTCCGGCCTGCACGAGAGCCGCCCTGCCAACGTCGGGCACACCCCTCTGCTGCCACTGCTGCGGCAACTGCTCTGCGACCGCTGGATCTGGTCACAGGCGCTGCTGGTGATGGCATTCAACGTGGCCATGTACAGCTGGTACGCGCTGGGCCCCTTCGTGTTCGAGCGACTGCACTGGCCGCTGGCCTGGTTCGGTGCCAGCGGCGCGCTGCTGGCGCTGGGTTCGGCGCTGGGCGCCTGGGGCAATGGCCGCCTGCTACGCGCGGGCGCGTGCGCCACCACCCGCATCCAACTCGCCGCAGGGCTGGTGCTGGCCGGTGGCCTGTTGGCTGTGCTGCTGCATGATCGACCCGCTCTGGTCGTGGCGATGGTGCCGGTGGTAACCGGCTTCGGCCTGGCCATTCCCAATGTGCTCGGCCAGGCCCTGCGCGGCTATTCGCATTGCCTCGGCAGCGCAGGCGCGCTGTTCGGCCTGCTCTATTACCTGTTGATCGGCGTGGCGATGGCCGTGGTCGGTGCACTGCAACTGCTGGCACCGACGCTCATCGCATGCGGGCTGCTTGCACTGTGGCTGCAGCGGCCGCGCGCCGTTGTGGCCTAGGAATTATTGCAAAGGCCATCCACTGTGCGCTGCTTCCGGAATCGACCCCAATGCACTGGCTATCGTGCGTACTCCCCCCAACGAGGCAGATGCCCATGATCACCATCACCGCCGAACAGGCCCGCGCAAACGCAGATGCCGCTACGCGTCCTGTCGACCAGTACTACCGCGATCTCGACACGTCGATCCAGGCGGGGTCGGAAAATGGCCGCCGCTACATCGTGTTCGGCTTCAGCCAGGCATTGGCCAGCGAGCGGCTCGTCGAGGGCGTCGTCGCGCAGTTGCAGAAGAATGGCTTCGAGGTCGAACGACTGCCCAGCGATGCCGAGCAGCATTACATCCGCATCAGCTGGGAAGGAACCGCGCCGGCCCGGCTCAACGCCGGCTGATGGTGAACGCGGCGCCGTCCACGCCCAGGTCCCAGCCCTTGCCGGTGCCGGACAGGGCCAGCGAGATATCACCCTTGGTCATTACCTGCGCGTTGCTGGACTTCACTGCACCCGCGTGCGCGCCTACCGAGGCGTAGGTGCCCAGCAGCTCGCCGACGCTGCTGGCGCCGGTGAAGCTGCCACGGCCATCGGTGATCTTCGACTTGCCGACGGTCAGGCCGCCGCCCTTCAGCTGGATCCGCACCGGCATGCTGGCGCCGTTGGTGCAATGGATGGTGCCGTTGCCCGAGGCGGTCTTGTAGATCAGCGACCAGCCCGACAGGTTGTAGCGCAGCTGGCAATCGAGGTTGCCACCAGCCTGCGCGGCCGGGGCCAGGGAGGCGGCGGCCAGCGCCAGCAGCAGGGCAAAGGGCTTGGTATTCATCGGCAACACGTCCACATCGGTCGGAATGTGGGCGAATCTAGCAGCGCGCGCGTGCACGTTGGATGCAGGCACGCGCGGTGAGGCGGCAGGCGTTCAGCCGCCGTATCAGGCCTGCACATCCAGATGGAAGGCGTCGGCATCAAGCATCGCCGGGAAGCGTGCACGGTGCGAGGCCAG
The DNA here is from genome assembly GCF_021605635.1 of Stenotrophomonas sp. PA-6-5C. NCBI lineage: Bacteria > Pseudomonadati > Pseudomonadota > Gammaproteobacteria > Lysobacterales > Lysobacteraceae > Stenotrophomonas > Stenotrophomonas sp. PA-6-5C. The sequence continues at coordinate 6,822 of NZ_WKEE01000057.1, read as the reverse complement.
CGCTTCGGCGGAGATGGTGGTGGTCACCACCTGCTCGCGCTCGCGGATCTCCACCTGCGGCTGGCCGAGGAAGTCGATGACCGCACTATCGCCGGCGTAATGCAGCTGGTTGCCGTCCACGCCTACGCGATTGACCGCAGCGACGAAGCACAGGTTCTCGATCGCCCGCGCGCGCAGCAGGGTCTTCCACGCATAAGCGCGCGCCGACGGCCAGTTGGCGACGAAGATCTGCAGGTCGAAGTCCAGCTGTTCAACACGCTCGACGTTGTAGCGGTTGCGGCAGAACACCGGGAAACGCAGGTCGTAGCAGACCTGCGGATTGATCCGCCAGCCCTTCCATTCCACGCACAGGCGGTCGCGGCCGGCGGCATAGCGCTCGTGCTCGCCGCCGTAACGGAACAGATGGCGCTTGTCGTAGTACTGCAGGCCACCGTCGGGCGTGGCGAACAGCAGGCGGTTGTAGACGCCCCCGCCATCGCGCAGCTGCACGCTGCCGATCACCGCCGCGTTCAAGGCCTTGGCCTGTTCGCGCACCCAGGCCACGGTCGCGCCTTCCATGCCTTCGGCCTGTGCAATGGCCTCGTTGGAAAAGCCACTGGTGAAGGTTTCCGGCAGGATCACCAGATCGGTAGTCCCGACCAGCGGCGCCAGCAGCGCACCGTAGTAGTCGCGGTTGCCGGCAGGGTCGTGCCAGCGGGTGTCGCCCTGGACGAGGGAAATGCGCAGATCCTGCATGCCGTCTACTCCGCTCACAGCAGGCGCAGGCGTTCGATCGCCGCGTCCAGGGTGGCCTCGTTCTTGGCGAAGCACAGGCGCACCAGGCGCTGGCCGACCGGCGCGGTTTCGTAGAACGGCGACAGCGGGATGGCGGTGACGCCCTTCTCGATGGTCAGCCACTTCACGAACTCGTGGTCCGGCAGGTCGCTGATGGCCGAATAGTCGACCAGCTGGAAGTAGCCGCCCGGCACCGGCAGCGCCTTCAGGCGGGTGCCAGCCAGCTGCTCGTGGAAGCGGTCGCGCTTGGCTTCATAGAACGCGCCCAGTTCCAGATGGTGCTGCGGTTCGTCGCGGATCATTGCGGCAAAACCGTACTGCGCCGGGCCGAAACTGGTGAAGGTGTTGTACTGGTGCACCTTGCGGAATTCAGCGCTCATCGCCGGCGGCGCCACCGCATAGCCGATCTTCCAGCCGGTGCAGTGGTAGGTCTTGCCGAAGCTGGAGATGACGAAGGTGCGCTCGCGCAGCTCCGGGTAGCGCAGTGCCGATTCATGGCGGCGGCCGTCGTAGATGATGTGCTCGTACACCTCATCGGAGATCAGGTAGATCTGCGTGCCGCGCAGCACATCGGCCAGCGCCTGCATGTCCGCTTCGTCCAGCATCGCGCCGGACGGGTTGTGCGGGGTGTTGACCATCAACAGGCGGGTGCGCGGGGTGATCGCCGCACGCACGCGGTCCCAGTCGACGGCGAAGGTCTGCGGATCCAGCGGCACATGCACCGCCGTGGCGCCGGCCAGCTCGATCGCCGGTTCGTAGCAGTCGTAGGCCGGGTCGAGCACGATCACTTCCTCACCGGCACGCACCACGGCGTGGATGGCATTGAAGATCGCCTCGGTGGCGCCGCTGGTAACGGTGATCTCGGTGTCCGGATCGATCTGCGCGCCGTACAGGTCCAGCGACTTCTGCGCGATGGCCTGGCGCAGCGGTGCCACGCCGGTCATCGGCGGGTACTGGTTCAAGCCAGCGGCCATCGCCTTGCTGGTTTCGTCGATCAGCCGCTGCGGCGCGGAGAAATCCGGGAACCCCTGGCCGAGGTTGACCGCGCCATGTTCGGCGGCGAGCTGGGACATCACGGTGAAGATCGTGGTACCGACCTTGGGCAGCTTGGTGTTCGGTTGCATCGGCCTGGGCTGTGGGGAAACAAGGGCTGGAAGTGTACGAAATCCCGACCCTGCCTGCGGCGCCGACGGTAGCGCCGGGTCATGCCCGGCGGCTCTTTGCACATGCCACACCGATGGCAAGCCGCGCCGCGTGCTCGCCGGGCATGGCCCGGCGCTACCGGGTCACATTCACCGTTACAATTGCCGCCGCACTCCCGCATGAAGACCCCTGCGCCTTGAACACCCCTGCATTGCTGGCCGCCAGCGGCCTGAGCTTCTCCCGCAATGACGAGCCGGTGTTCGGCCCGCTGGACTTCCACGTGGATGCCGGCGAGGCGCTGCTGGTGCAGGGCGGCAACGGTGCCGGCAAGACCACCCTGCTGCGCGTGCTGTCGGGCCTGGCGCGCCCGGGCGCGGGCCAGGTGCTGATCGACGGCAAGCCGGCCAGCAACGCCGAGCGTGCGCGCTATGTCGCCTACCTCAGCCACCTGCCGGCGCTGAAGCCGGACCTGGACACGCTGGAGAACCTGCATTTCCTGTGCGGCCTGCACGGCCGCCGCGCACGGCAGATGCCGGGCAATGCGCTGGCCATCGTCGGCCTGGCCGGCTACGAGGACACCCTGGTGCGGCATCTGTCGGCCGGACAGAAGCGGCGTCTGGCGCTGGCCCGCATCTGGCTGTCACCGGCACCGCTGTGGCTGCTCGACGAACCCTATGCCAACCTCGACCTGGAAGGCATCAACCTGGTCAACCGGATGATTTCCGCACATCTGCGCAGCGGCGGCGCCGCCCTGGTCACCACCCATGGCGCCTATGCGGCCCCGCCGGTACGTACCCGCCAGCTCGATCTGGGCGGTGAAGCATGATCGCGCCGGGCACTGAACCAGGCCTGTGGCAGACCGCCCGTGCGCTGGTGGCGCGCGACCTGCGCCTGCTCTGGCGCCGTCGCGGCGATGCGCTGCAGCCGGTGCTGTTCGCCCTGCTGGTGGTGGTGCTGTTCGCCCTCGCCCAGGGCCGCGACCCGCAGCCGCTGGCCGCCACCGCCGGTGCGGTGCTGTGGTTGGCGGTACTGCTGGCCGGGCAGCTGGCGCTGGATTCGCTGTTCCGCTCCGATGCCGAAGACGGTTCGCTCGAACAATGGCTGCTGGCGCCGGTGCCGCTGGCCTGGCTGGTGCTGGTGCGGGTGCTGCTGCACTGGGCGACCACCGCCCTGCCGCTGATCCTGCTGAGCCCGCTGCTGGCGGAAATGCTGCATCTGCCGCATGACCAGCTGCCGATGCTGCTGGCATCGTTGCTGCTGGGAACACCGTTGTTGAGCCTGATCGGTGGCGTGGTCGCGGCACTGACCGTCGGCATCCGGCGCTCTGGTATTCTCGTGGCGTTGCTGTCGTTGCCGTTGTACGTACCGGTGCTTGTCTTCGGTGCTGGCAGCCTGGCGGCAGCCAGCCGCGGACAGGATCCGGTCGGTGCGCTGCTGATGCTGGGCGCCGGGCTGGTGATCGCCCTGGTGCTGGCACCGCTGGCCACCGCTGCTGCGATCCGTATTTCTCTGAGTTGACCGAGCTGAGAGCCAATCCACCCCTGCTGGATAGCCGCCACGCATGAATCCGATCGTCCGCTGGTTCCATCAACTCGGTTCGCCCCCGACCTTCGATCGTTTCGCTTCACGCTGGTCCCGCGTGTTCTACGCCGCGGCAGTTCCTGTGCTGCTGATCGGCCTGTGGCAGGGTCTGTTCGTGGCGCCGCCGGAACAGAACCAGCACGATGCCTTCCGCATCATCTACATCCATGTCCCCAGCGCCTGGATGAGCCTGTTCGTGTTCGCGCTGATGGCTGCCTACGCCGCCATCGCGCTGATCTGGCGCATCAAGATCTGCGAGATCCTGGCGATGGCCTGTGCGCCGATGGGCGCCGGCTTCACCCTGATCACCCTGCTGACCGGCAGCATCTGGGGCAAGGGCACCTGGGGCACCTGGTGGGACTGGGACCCGCGCATGACCAGTGAGCTGATCCTGCTGTTCCTGTACCTGGGCGTGATCGGCCTGTACCACGCCATCGAAGACCGCCGCAGCGCCGCACGCGCGGCCGGCCTGCTGGCCATCGTGGGGGTGGGCCTGCTGCCGATCATCCGCTATTCGGTGGACTGGTGGGGGGCGCTGCACCAGCGCCAGTCGATCAACGTGTTCGGCGAGAACGCGGTGCGGCCGGAACTGATCGCCCCGCTGTGGTGGATGGTGGTGGCCACCAAACTGTGGTTCGTCGGCTCGCTGCTGGCCAAGGCGCGTGCCGACAACATCGCGCGCGAGGCCGGCAAGGCCTGGATCGGCGAGCGCTTCGGCACCGCGGATGGGGAGGCACGGCAATGACCCATCTGCCCTACCTCATCGCCGCCTTCGCGGTGTTCCTGCTGGTGCTGGCCTGCGATGCCCTGGGCTCATGGCTGCGCCTGCGCAGCGCCCGACAGCTGGCGCAACGCCGCCAGCAGCGGCTGCAGGCGCGTGGCAACGCGGCGGCACAGGCCCCGCTGGCTACCGAGCTCAGCCGATGACGCCGGTACAGCGACGCCGCATGATCTGGGTGCTCCTGCTGCTGCTGGCCTCCGCGTTGGCGACCACCCTGGTCGCCTTCGCCCTGCAGCGCAACATCGCCTACCTGTACACACCTTCGGAAGTGCTGCGCGGGGACGTCGATGCGCAGTCGCGCTTCCGTCTGGGCGGCATGGTGGTGAAGGGGTCCTTCGATCGGCCCAGCGGCTCACTGCAGGCCCACTTCGTGGTCACCGACGGCGATGCGACGCTGCCGGTCAGCACCGACCGCATCCTGCCGGACATGTTCCGCGAGGGCACCGCGGTGGTCGCCAGTGGCCGCCTGCAGGACGGCATCTTCGTCGCCGACGAGGTGCTGGCCAAGCACGATGAGAACTACGTGCCCAAGGAAGTGGCCGACAAGATGGGCCAGGCCCATCGCAAGCATGATGTGCCGGTCACGGCGCCCGAGGTGCGCTGAGTGCTTCCCGAATTCGGTCAGATCCTCCTGCTCTGCGCATTGTTGGCCTCGCTGCTGCAGGCAGTGCTGCCGCTGGTCGGTGCGCAGCGCGGCAACGACGCATGGATGTCGGTTGCCCGCCCGGCAGCCTTTGCCCAGCTCGTGCTGCTGGCCGGCGCCTTCGCCGTACTGACGGCGGCCTTCGTGCAGCAGGACTTCTCGGTGCGCTACGTGGCCGAGAACTCCAATTCACTGCTGCCGCTGATCTACCGCTATTCGGCGGTGTGGGGTGCGCACGAAGGCTCGCTGCTGATGTGGGCGCTGGTGCTGGCGCTGTGGACCGGTGCGGTGGCGCTGTTCTCGCGGCATCTGCCGGCACCGGTACAGGCGCGCGTGCTGGCGGTGATGGGCGTGGTCAGCGTCGGCTTCCTCGCCTTCCTGATCTTCACCTCCAATCCGTTCCTGCGCTTGAACCCGGTGCCGCTGGAAGGCCGTGACCTCAACCCGCTGCTGCAGGATCCGGGGCTGATCATCCATCCGCCGATGCTGTACCTGGGCTACGTCGGCTTCGCAGTGCCGTTCGCCTTCGCCGTGGCGGCGCTGCTGGAAGGCCGCGTCGATGCACGCTGGCAACGCTGGACGCGGCCCTGGACCAACGTGGCCTGGGGCTTCCTGACGCTGGGAATCGCACTGGGCAGCTGGTGGGCGTACTACGAGCTGGGCTGGGGCGGCTGGTGGTTCTGGGACCCGGTCGAAAATGCCAGCTTCATGCCGTGGCTGGTTGGCGCGGCGCTGATCCATTCGCAGGCGGTGACCGAAAAGCGCGGCGCCTTCGGCAGCTGGACGCTGCTGCTGGCCATCGCGGCGTTCGCGCTGTCGCTGCTGGGCACCTTCCTGGTCCGTTCCGGCGTGCTGACCAGCGTGCATTCGTTCGCGGCCGATCCTTCGCGTGGGCTGTTCATCCTGATCTTCCTGTCGGTGCTGGTGGGTGGCAGCCTGCTGCTGTATGCCCTGCGTGCGCCGCGGCTGGCCGTGGATGCCGGCGATCCGCGCCGTGGCTTCACCGCGACCTCGCGCGAAACCCTCCTGCTGGCCAACAACCTGCTGCTGGCCAGCGCCTGCGCGATGGTCCTGCTCGGCACGCTCTACCCGCTGCTGGCCGATGCGCTGTCGCTGGGCAAGATCTCGGTGGGTCCGCCGTACTTCGGCAGCCTGTTCCTGCTGTTGATGGCACCGATGGTGATGCTGCTGCCGTTCGGTCCGCTGGTGAAGTGGCAGCGCGACCAACCCTCGCGCGCACTGGCATTGCTGCTGCCATGGGCCGGCCTGGCCGTGCTGCTCGGCGCCTGGGCCTGGTGGCAGGCGCCGCAGAATGGCTGGAAGGCAGGCATCGGCGTCGCCGCCGCAGCCTGGGTCGGTCTGGGCACCGCCCGTTTCGTCTGGCAGCGCCTGCGTGGCAATGGCCGCTTCACTGCCGAGATGCTTGGCATGATCGTCGCCCACGCCGGTGTCGCGGTGTTCCTGGCCGGCGCACTGCTGGTGGAAGCCTTGAACGTGCAGCGCGAAGTCGCGCTGTCGCCGGGCCAGCAGGTGGTGGTCGCCGGCCACGAAGTGCGCTTCGAGGGTGTGGACCACCGCGAAGGCCCCAATTTCATCGCTGACCGCGGCCATCTGCGGGTGCTGCGCGATGGTCGCGAACTGGCCCTGCTGCATCCGGAGAAGCGCCAGTACGCCAGCGGCGGCCAGGTGATGACCGAAGCCGGCATCGATGCACGCCTCAGCGGTGATGTCTACGTGGCATTGGGCGAGCCGCTGGGCAACAATGCGTGGGCGGTACGGGTGCACATCAAGCCCTTCGTGCGCTGGATCTGGCTGGGCGCGCTGTTGATGGCCCTGGGCGGATTCATCGCTGCCGCCGATCGCCGCTTTCGTCGTCCGTAGGAGTACCCCATGTCCGAGT
>NZ_WKEE01000056.1:0-33556 GCF_021605635.1 Stenotrophomonas sp. PA-6-5C | reverse complement strand
CTCGGCCAGCAAGCGCGGCTGAGCTTCGTCGATAGTGACCGCACCTACGGCGCACGCCGTGTATGGCGTGATGTGCTGGAGGCAGGCTATCCCTGCGGCCTGCACCGCATCGAACGACTGATGCGGAGGCGATAGACCTTGCCTTGGGGCTTGAGGCTGCGCAGCTTGGTGTCTGTCAACATGGCTGTGAGTAACGGATATGTGAGTAAATAGAGATCTCCCGATCATCTTACTCGCACCGTTACTCACGTTCCAGCTGGATGGAGGCGCACGTGACCGGACCCGGCTGGACAGGGAATCCCTGGAATACGGCCGTTTTTCTAGAACATTCGGACTGATCTGGACGTGGTCGGATCAGTAGATGGTGGGCCCACCAGGATTCGAACCTGGAACCAAGGGATTATGAGTCCCCTGCTCTAACCGTTGAGCTATAGGCCCTGCACAGCGTTACAGTGTAGTGGAGCACGGCCGGAATCGGCTACTCACCCGGCAGCAGCAACCACTTCGCCAACACACTGCAGCCGTCTCTCCGCCATCCCCGCCAACCGCTCCATCTCCTGCAGATGCGCCTGGAACAGCGCCACCGCCTTCATGGCACCCTCCAGCCCCTTGCGGTTGCCACTGGCAAACCCCGCAACCAACTGTTCTCCCGATTGCGTCAGCAGCGCCAGCGTCGCCCGTCGAGCGAAGCCAAGCCGATCTTCCCGTTCGTCCTGCATGACGTCCTCCCACGTCATCAACGGCGGGAAATCCAGGGCAGCGACAACAGGCACATCATGTTCAACAGCATTCATGGCCAAGCTCCAGATGCTCAACAGGGTTGATGCCGCAGATGCACGCATTGCACGTGTCCCTGCAGCGCGTCCGCATCGGTGCCGGTGATCCGGTCCGCCTACGAGGTGTGTTGAGCACCTGCGACGCCAGAGTGCGTTTGTCGCCCCGGAACGTCAAAGGGCGAATGCGTCACCGCCAACAGGAGCCAAGCACCGGCTCGACGCTGCAGCAGATTCCGCCCAAAGAAAAACCCCGCCGAAGCGGGGTTTCTCTCAACACATCAGCACGCGCTGGAAATCAATCGATATCCAGGAAGCTGCGCAGCTGCTCCGAACGGCTCGGGTGACGCAGCTTGCGCAGGGCCTTCGCTTCGATCTGGCGGATGCGCTCGCGGGTCACGTCGAACTGCTTGCCGACTTCCTCGAGGGTGTGGTCGGTGTTCATGTCGATGCCGAAGCGCATGCGCAGCACCTTGGCTTCACGCGGGGTGAGGCCGGCCAGCACGTCGCGCACGGTTTCAGACAGGTTGATGTTGGTGGTGTTCTCGATCGGGGACTCCACGTTGGTGTCCTCGATGAAGTCGCCCAGATGGGAATCCTCGTCGTCGCCGATCGGGGTTTCCATCGAGATCGGCTCCTTGGCGATCTTCATCACCTTGCGGATCTTGTCTTCCGGCATGTCCATTTCCTTGGCCAGCTCCTCCGGCGTAGCCTCGCGGCCGTACTGCTGGAGCATCTGGCGGGAAATGCGGTTCAACTTGTTGATCGTTTCGATCATGTGCACCGGAATACGGATGGTGCGCGCCTGGTCGGCGATCGAACGGGTGATGGCCTGGCGGATCCACCAGGTCGCATACGTAGAGAACTTGTAGCCGCGACGGTACTCGAACTTGTCCACGGCCTTCATCAGGCCGATGTTGCCTTCCTGGATCAGGTCGAGGAACTGCAGGCCGCGGTTGGTGTACTTCTTGGCAATCGAGATCACCAGGCGCAGGTTGGCCTCGACCATTTCCTTCTTGGCCTTGCGCGCCTTGGCTTCGCCGTAGGCCATGGCACGGCTGAGTTCCTTCAGCTCGTCCAGGTCCAGCAGGGTGACCTTCTCGATATCGATGGTGGCCTGCTGCTCGGACACGATCTGGTCCTTCACTTCACGCAGCGCCGAAGACCACTTCTGCTTGCGCTTCAGTGCGTCTTCCACCCATTCCAGGTTGGTCTGGTTGCCTTCCCAGGAACGGATGAAGTCCTTGCGCGGCATGCGGGCAGTGACGGTGGCCAGGTTCAGCACGCGGCGCTCGTGGGCCTTGACGCTGCCCATGGTGTCGCGCAGCTGCTTGGTCAGCACGTCGGTCAGCGGCAGCGGCAGCTTCAGGGTGACGAACACCGCCGACATCTCCTCGCGGAGCTTCAGCAGGTTCTTCTTGTCGCCCTTGGCAACAGCCTTCTTGAAGGCGTTGAGGGCATCGCCCAGCGCCTGCATGCGCGCGGCGACTTCCTCCGGATCCGGACCGGTCGGTGCAGCTTCTTCATCGCCGCCGTCGACGTCGTCTTCTTCCTCGTCGGCGTCCGCGTCAGCATCGTCCGCGTCATCGGCCACGGCAGCAGCCGGGGCCGGCACTTCGTCGGACAGGTCATTGAAGCCGACGATCACTTCGGCAAGGCGCTTGCGGCCTTCCTTGTGCGCTTCGTAATCGGTCAGCAGCGATTCGACCGACACCGGGAACTGGCCGAGTGCGGCCTGGACCTGGGACAGGCCTTCTTCGATGCGCTTTGCAATGGCGATTTCGCCTTCGCGGGTCAGCAGCTCGACGGTACCCATTTCGCGCATGTACATGCGCACCGGGTCGGTGGTACGGCCACCTTCGGTGTCGAGCGCGCTCAGCGCGGCGGCAGCTTCTTCGGCTGCGGTGTCGTCGACCTCACGGTTGCCCGTGTTGCCGTCGTTGAGAAGCAGGGTTTCCACATCCGGAGCAACTTCATGGACATCAATGCCCATGCCGTTGATCATGCCGATGATGTCTTCGATCTGTTCCGGGTCGACCATGTCGTCCGGCAGATGGTCATTGACTTCGGCATAGGTCAGGTAGCCCTGTTCCAGGCCCTTGCTGATCAGTTGCTTGATTTCGGATTGGGCAGGACGTTCGTTGGCCATGTAGTGCTCGCGCCACCGGCTAGGGGGAAATAGGGAACGTAGCATTATACCAGCCCGGGGCCCGGCCTGCCGGGCGGTGGTCCCGGTGGCCTAGGGCCTGAGGAGGAAGGTCACGGGACCGTCATTGACCAGGCTGACGACCATATGGGCACCAAACCGGCCCGTTTCCACCCCTGGCGCGTGATTTTCACGACAGATCCCGACAAATCGATTGAACCCGCGTTCAGCCTCCTGCGGCGGTGCCGCGCTGGTGAAGCTGGGCCGCATGCCGGAACGGGTGTCCGCGGCCAGGGTGAACTGGCTGACCAGCAGCAGGCCGCCGGCGGTATCACGCAGCGAGCGGTTCATTTTGCCGGCCTCATCTGCAAAGACACGGTAGCCGAGCACGCGTTCGGCCATCCGCTGCAGCTGGGCCTCGGTATCACCCGGCTCCATGCCGACCAGGGCCAGCAGGCCGGGGCCGATCTGCCCTACCGCCTCACCTTCCACATGCACGGCGGCCTGGCTGACACGTTGAATCAGGACGAGCATCGGCGGGCTTCCAGGCAAGGGCCGGCCACGATAGCAGCGCCCTTGGCTAAACTGGGGGAGATGAATCCACACCGCAAAGCCCGGCTGGTCTACCGCGCCACCACCCTGTTCGCCCGCCTGCCCTGGCCACTGCTGCGCGGGTTCGCGCACGCCCTGGCCTGGACGTGGGTGCGCCTCGATGCCCGCGAAAGCCGCGTCACCCGCCGCAATCTGGAGCTGGCCTACCCCGAGCTGGATGGCGCGGCACGCGAACGCCTGCAGCGCGAGCTGCTGCGCTCCACCGCCCTGCAGGCCATCGAGACCCTGCGCCTGTGGAGCCGGAAGCCCGAAGACAACCTGCGCCTGCACCTGAAGGAGCGCCACGGCCAGGCGCTGTACGACGCGGCGCTGGCCAGCGGCAAGGGCGTGATCGTGGCGGCCCCGCACTACGGCAACTGGGAGCTGCTGAACCAGTGGCTGGCCTCGCGCGGGCAGATCGCCATCGTCTACAAGCCGCCGGAGGACGAGGCCAGCGATGCCTTCCTGCAGATCGTGCGCGGCGGCCACAACGTGCAGCAGGTGCGCGCCGAGGGCCCGGCCGTGCGCCAGCTGTTCAAGGTGCTCAAGGACGGCGGTGCCACCGGCATCCTGCCCGACCAGCAGCCCAAGGCCGGCGACGGGGTGTTCGTGCCGTTCTTCGGCGTGCAGGCGTTGACCATGACGCTGGTCAACCGCTTGGCCGAGCGCACCGGCGCGACGGTGCTGTATGGCTGGTGCGAGCGCATCGGCCCGGACATGGAATTCGCCCTGCACATCGAGCCGACCGACCCGGCCGTGGCCGACCCGGACCCAGAGGTCGCCGCCACCGCGCTCAACGCAGGCATCGAACGTATCGCCCGCCGCGACCCGGCGCAGTACCAGTGGACCTACAAGCGCTATACGCTGCGGCCACCGGGCAGCGGCGAGGAAGACCCGTACGCGACCGACGAGCATCCGCACTGAAAGCCGCTCCACCCGGCCTGCGACACACCGCCGCAGCACGTTGAATACGACGCTGGCGCCCCCATAGAGACACCGATGTCCGCCTCCCCCGGTCCTGCCATGTCTGCTTCCTCCCTGTTCGGTGATCCGGCAGCGATCCGCTGCGAGCGCGCGGTCGCCGAACTGCGCGCCGGTCGCCCGGTCCTGCTCCACGATGGCCAGGGCCAGCGCCTGGCGGTGATCGCGCTGGACAGCGCCACTGCCAGCAGCTTTGCCGCCTTCGCCAGCGCCGCGCGCGAGCGCCATTACCTGTATCTGACCGCCACCCGCGCCCGCGTGCTCGGTGTCGAGGCACCCGAGGGCGCGCGCCTGCCATTGGCCGGCGTCGCCTTCGATGCCCTGCCCTCGCTGGGTTACCTGCGCGAACCAGGGCCGATGCCCGCGGCCTGGAGCGCAGGCGATGCGTTCGATGCCGGCGCAGTGGAACTGGCCCGGTTGGGCCTGCTGCTGCCGGCGATGGTGGCCGTGCGCCTTGAGGCAACTGACAGCACCTTCGATGGCGCCGCCGAGGTCGGCCTGTGCGATCTGGCCGAAGGCGCTGCGCATGCCGCACATGATTACGAACTGGTGGCACGTTCTCCTGTGCCGCTTCGCGATGTCGGCATGACCACGTTCGCGGTGTTCCGCGGCGGCGTCGCCCAGCGCGACCAGGTGGCGATCATCGTCGGCGAACCGGACCTGTCCGCCGTGGTACCGGTACGCGTGCATTCGTCCTGCCTCACCGGCGACCTGTTCGGTTCACTCAAGTGCGACTGCGGCGACCAGCTGCGCCGTGGCCTGCGCAAGTTGAAGGAACTGGGCGGCGGCGTGCTGCTGTACCTGGACCAGGAAGGCCGCGGTACCGGCATCGCCGCGAAGATGCGCGCCTACGGCTACCAGCATGACGGGCTGGATACCATCGACGCCGATGCGCAGCTGGGCTTCGGCGCCGACGAGCGCCGCTATGGCAGCGCCGTGGCGATGCTGCGCGGGCTGGGCGTGTCGCGTGTCGCCCTGCTCAGCAACAACCCGACCAAGGCACAACGCCTGCGCAATGCCGGCATCGAAGTGCTGGACTGCATTCCGGTCACCGGCGAGATCACCGCCGAGAACGAGCACTACCTGCGCACCAAGGCCGACCGCGCCGGCCACCTGCTGGATGTCGACGCCCTGATCCAGGCCGCCCAGTAACGCGGGCGACCTGCTAACGTCTGCGCGGTGCGGCCATCACCGCGCCTGCCCGCCCTGCTGCCCGACGGACGCCCGCGTGACTGAACTTCCCTTGCCTGTTGCTGCCGCCGAAATGCCCCTCGACCACTGGCAACCCCTGCCGCGGCGCGCTGCCCGGTTGGCGGCGCTGGAGGGCGCCTTCGGCGGACTGTTCATCCCCGGCGCACCGCTGGCGGCACTCTGGTGGTTCTTCGAGCTTCCCGGTGGCCTGTGGGTTGCGATGCTGGGGCCGCTGGTCGGCCTTGCCTTCGGTGGCTGGATCGGCCATCGCCGCCTGACCCATACCCGCTGGCGGCTGGACGCGCAGGGCCTGGGCCTGCGCCGCGACCTGATGTGGCAGCTGGAGACCCGCGTTCCGATTTCGCGCGTGCAGCACCTGGACCTGCGTCGCGGGCCGCTGGAGCGGCGTGCAGGCCTGGCCACGCTGATCGTGCACACCGCCGGCACCCGCCTGAGTGCAGTCACCGTCGCCGGGCTGGACGAAGCCGATGCCGAGCGCCTGCGTGACACCCTGGCCCATCAGCTGGACCAGGACGCCGACGCCCTGTGAGCCAGCCCCCGCCCCTGCCGCCCTCGCTGCCCAACGGCGGCGAAGAGCATCGCCTGCACCCGTGGTCGTGGCTGTTCGTGCTGCTGATGCAGCTGCGCCACTATTTCCTGCCGCTGGTCGCATTGCTGGTGTTCGGCCAACGCGGCGACCGCGATCCGATGTGGGCTCAGCTGATCCCGCTGACCGCCATCGCCGCGCTGGTGCTGGTCTCGGTACTGCAGTACCTCAGTTACCGCTATCGCATCGGCAGCGATGCGATCACCGTGCGCAGCGGCCTGCTGGCGCGCAACCGGCGCGAGATTCCCTTTGCCCGCATCCATAACGTGGAAGTGCGGCAGAACCCGTTGCATCGATTGTTCGGGGTTGCCGAACTGCGCCTGGAATCAGCCGGTGGCGTGCGCCCGGAAGCGGAGATGCGCGTGCTGCGGCTGGACCAGGCGTTGGCCCTGGAACAGCTGGTGCGCCAGCGTGGACAGGCGCCCGAACCAACGCCGGGCGACGCGCCGGCTGCCAGTGTCGTGCCATCCGACGACGAACAGGTACTGCTGCGCCTGTCGAGCTGGGATGTGCTGCGCATGGGCCTGCTGTCCAACCGCGGCTGGGCGCTGGCGATCGCCGCCTTCGGTGTTCTGTTCCAGACCGTACCGCGCCCGGTGATGGACGATGCCATCCAGCGCGGCGGGCGCGAGGCCTTCGGCTACGCCAGCCATCTGCACACCGGGGTAACCGGTGGCCTGGTGCTGCTGGCCGCGGCATTGCTGCTGGGCTGGCTGTTGTTGCGGGTGCTTTCGGTAGTGTTGACGCTGCTGCGTTACCACGGCTTCACCCTCACCGAGCGCGAGCGGCGCCTGACCGTCTCCACCGGCCTGCTCAGCCGCACCCGCAGCAGCGTCGCTCGCCGCCGCATCCAGGCATGGACGCTGGGCGAGAGCACCCTGCAGCGTTGGTTCGGGTTGCGCCAGCTACGTATCGACAGCGCCGCCGGTGGCCCTTCGCGCGACGACGACCGCGCGCTGCGCGAACTGGCACCGCTGGCTGGCGCCAGCGCCTGCGACGGGCTGGTACGCCACCTGCTGCCACAGCTGCAATGGCCGCCGCAGCAGTGGCAGCCGATACCGCAACGCGGATGGTGGCGGCTGTCGTTGTCCACGTTGCTGACGGTGCCGTTGCTGACCGCCGCGCTGTACTGGCGCTGGGGCCTGCCGGCCCTGGCACTGCTGGCCTGGCTACCGGTCAGCCTGTTGATCGCGCACCGGCAGATGGCACGGATGGGGTGGCACCTGGATGGCCAGTTCGTGGCGGTGCGCGGCGGCTGGTGGAAGCGCTGGTGGCGCTGGGCCGAGCTGGACAAGGTGCAGGGCCTGCGCCTGCAGCGCTCACCGCTGGACAAGCTGCTGGGTACGGCCAGCCTGCATCTGGACACCGCCGGTGCGCATGGCGATGTGGCGTTGGCGCTGCGCTACCTGCCGCAGGCGCGTGCACATGCGTTGATGGAAGAACTGGCGACGGCGCTGGCGCGTCGCAAGCTGCGCTGGTAAGCGGCCGAGCGTTGAATTGACCATCCACGCATGGCGCGGATCTACCGTAGAGCCGAGCCCATGCTCGGCTCTACAGGACCTACGTCACCGCTGCGATGGCCCCCAGTAGCCCAGGTCCTTGCGGATCTGCAGGTCACGTACCCAGCTGCCAAACGGCTTGCGACGCAGCGCGCCCATCTCGCCGGACAGGAAATCCTCGGTGGCGGCGATCACCCGCTCGCTGGACAGGCCATCGCGGTAAGGGTGGATGGCATCGGCGTAGCGCACGATCTCCGCCTGCAACGCCGCATCCGGATGCAGCGCGCGCGCCAGCATCGAGGGCAGCTGCTGCGGATCGTCGAAATCGATCATGTGCGGCTTCGGCACGCGGTTGCGGAAGGTCACCACCGGCTTGTGCTGGACGATGAACTCAGAAACGATCGATGAGGTGTCAGATACCAGCACGTCGGCGGCGCGCTGGGCGGCCATCACCTGTTCCGGTTCGATGAACCGCGCATTGGCGCCGGCCAGCGCGCGGTAGCGTTCGAACAGTTCCGGCGGGCACTTCGGGTGCAGGGTCAGCAGCCAATAGTGCTGCCCGGCGGCGATGTCGGCCGCGATCTGCGCATGCAGGTGCGGGGCCGCACTCAAGCGCTCGGTGAAAGTTGAACCGAACAGGATCACTGGGCGGCCACCGGCCGCACTTCGCAGCGCGGCACTGTCGCCACCGTCGTCGAGGAACAGCGGATCCAGCTTCGGCCAGCCGGTTTCGGCCACGGCAAAATGGCCCTGCAATGCCGCGATCTCGCGGAACGGCGCGGTGGTGGCAGGGCCCTGCGTGCAGTAAAGGTCGAACATGCCGCGCACCCGGAAGTGGCCACGCGCACTGTCGCGCTTTTCCACGTTGAAACCGTGGAACAGCTGCACCTTGGCCCCCGACAGGAAGGTCGGCACCCAGTTGGCCGCGCTGAACACCGCCCGCGGACGCATCGCCAGGGCCTGCTTCAGGCCGATGTTGGGCACGCCAGGCAGCTGGCTGTCAGCCGCACCACCTTCGAACCAGGCCGCCACTTCCTGGCCGGAAGCGTGCAAGGCCTGCACCAACGGGGCGAGAATAGGCAGCGCATAGCGCTCCGTCGCAAACAACAGGTACCCGGCCATCATGTCCTCCACGACCGCTCCCATCGAACGGCCTCGCATCTCGGCCTGCATTATCGCGTTCAACGAGGCCGGGCGCATCGGCGACTGCCTGGCCTCGCTGGCCTTCTGCGACGAGATCGTGGTGGTGGACTCCCTGTCCACCGACGCCACGGTAGCCATCGCCGAGGCTGCCGGCGCCCGCGTGCTGCAGCGCCCGTTCGATGGTTTCCGCAGCCAGAAAGCGTTCTGCGTCGAGCAGGCCCGCAACGACTGGGTACTGTGCCTGGACGCCGACGAGCGCGTCAGCCCGGAACTGCGCACGGCCATCGAGCAGGCCCGCGACGGCGGTTTTGCAGGTCATGCGGGTTACCGCTTCGCGCGCCTGTCGGAGTACTTCGGCAGGTTCCTCCGCCACGGTAATGCCTATCCGGACCGGGTGCTGCGCCTGTTCGACCGCCGCCAGGGCGGCTGGCGCGGCAAGCGCGAGATCCATGAAGCAGCCAGCGTCGATGGCAGCGTCGGCACCCTGCGCGGGGACCTCATCCACTTCCCTTACCGCTCGCTGCAGCAGCAGCTGGCCAAGACCGAGAAGTACGCGCGGATGATGGCCGAGCACGAGTTCGCGCGCGGCAAGCGGGCCACCCTCGGCAAGCTGGTGCTGGCCCCGGCCTGGCGGTTCTGGCGCGGCTTCCTGTTCCGAGGCGGCTTCCGCGACGGCTGGCATGGCCTGGTGTATGCCTATGTGCGCGCCAACTACGTGCGGCAGAAGACCATCATGCTGTGGATGCTGGGCAACGGCCAGGCCGTGTCCGACCCGCCCAACCCCTGAGGGTGGAGCCGAGCGTCGCTGAAGTTACCGGGCGTTCTTTGCCCGGTGCCGCGCACCTTCCACGATCGACAGGCCGGTCAGCAGGCCGACGATGGTGACGTAGAAGCTGGCGGTCATCTGGTGCGCGAACATCGACTGGGTCAGTCCGCACAGGATGTAGGACACCACCACCATCACGCCGGCGGCAGCCGGGCCACGGAAGGTGGTGTGCCCGCTGCGCCGGTGCAGGCGCACGAACACCCACAGGGGCACGCCATACACGGCCAGCAGCAGCAGCAGGCCGGGCACGCCCTGGGTTGCCGCCCATTCGGCGACATCGTTGTGGGCATGGCCCAGATGACAGCGCTGTTCCTGCGGATCCTCGCGACAGATCGGAACCCGCTGCATGGCGTTGTCGAAGTGGCCCACGCCCACCCCGATCAGCGGGTGATCGAGGAAGGTATCCCATGCCACCTGCAGGCGCTCGACCCGGGCACCTGCCGATGAGTCGCTGTCGCCCTGCTCCATGCGCTGCACATCACTGTGCAGTTCGGTCAGGCGCACCTGGTGGCGCAGTTCGGGTACCGACAGCAGCAGGGTCGCAGCGATGGCCAGCATGCCGGCAAGCACCGACAGGCGCGCCACGCCGGTGCGCCAGCGCAGGCTGAGGGCCAGCACCACCAGCAACGCCAGCAGCGCTGCAAACACGCCACGGCTGCCAGTGAGGATGATGGTTCCGCAACCGGCGGCGGTGCCGACGATCACCAGCGACCAGCGTCGCGAGGGCCGGCAGAACACCAGCAGCACCATCAGCATCACCACGATGTCGGCGAGCACGATCGCGTTGGTGGACAGTTCCGCGCGCGGCGCGCCTCCCAGTACCTGCAACAGCGCCAGCGCGAAGGTACCCAGCAGGCCGGCGAACGCACCACGCCACAACCAGCGCATGTCCGGCCGCAACGCGCAGACCCATACCGCGATCCACGGGATCACCAGGAATCGCGAGCGGTTGTCGACATTGCGCAGGCCGTGCTCGAACACCACCATCGAGAGCACGCCCAGGGCCAGCACCGCCAGCGTCAGCCAGGTCAGCACCCTGATCGGCTGGGCATCCATGTGCCGCGCACGCCACAGCAGTTCCGGCGCCATCAGCGTCGTGACCAGCAACACCAGGCCATACGGCAGCAGGTTGATCGGGATGGTCAGCACCAGCGCCGGCATACAGAACAGGCCGATCTGCGCCAACCAGTGCGCAGCGCGCGGGCGACCACCAACAGGTGGGCCCAGCAGATCGCCGGCCGTGGATTCCAGGTTGTGCTGTGAAACTGCCACGTCGAAAAGTTTCGCTGCGATCCTGCGGAATGAACGGAATCGCCGGCACGGCCGATCCCACGTTGACGTTTTACTGCCTTTGACGCCGCTTGGGCAGTCTGGACAAGCACAGGCCGGAGTGGTTACTCCTCACGCTGCAATCGCCGTTCGCGTTCGCGCTCGTCGGCGCTGGCCACGCACCGGCCCTGCACCGCAACAGCCGGCACCAGCCACCAGCGGCGGCGGTTGGCGATTCCCGCCAGTTCGGCACGGCTGCGGTCGATGCACGGCAGCAGCGCGTCTTCGTGCACCAGCAACCAGCGGCGCCGGGGCGCCAACTGCTGCCATTCCACGGCCATGGCCAGCTGTTCATCCCAAGGCTCGTTGAAACCGAAGGTTGCCGCCGGCCGGTCGGCCATCAACAGATTCTGCTCTTTCCAGGCCACCAGTCCCAGCTCGGCATCGGCACCGATACGCTGACCGGTGTGCCGCATCAGGCCGCGAGCGGAACTTGAATCATTCAGCAGCGGATAGCCGATCAGGCTGTACAGCACCCAGACAGCTGTCAGGGTCGAGACCAGTGCCAGCTGCCGGCGGCCGCACCCGAACAACAGCAGGCTGGCCACACCCCAGCCGCCCATCGCCATCGCCGCCCAGGCCAGGGCGTTCATCTCGCCATTGCCGATGCCCCGCGTCTGCATCAGCCGCATTTCGAAGCCGGGCTTGCCCAGCAGGGCAGCCAGCCCGGCGGCCAGCGTGCCCAGCGACAGCAGCAGGGTGAACGCGCCCAGCAGCCACTGCACGTCGCGCCGGCGCAGCAGCCCCGGCAGCAGCGGCGCCAGTGCCAGGCAGAACATCGGCAGCGCCGGCAGGATGTAGACGTCGCGCTTGCCATTGGGGATCGAGAAGAACAGCACGATCAGCGCCCACCAGCCCAGCAGCAGCAGATAGCGCGCGTCCCGGCGCTGCAGCCGGCGCCGCCAGGCGGGGATCGCCCACGGCAGCGCCAGGAACGCGGGAATCCACATCGATGGCATGGTGCCCAGGAAGTACCACCAGGGCTGGTGGTGGTCCCACGATTGCGCATAGCGCTTGGCGGTCTGTCGGAACAGGATGTCGTCCATGTACGCCAGGTACTCGCCGGAGCGGGTCGCCAGCGCGGTCATCACCATCGGCACCAGCCACAGCGCGATGGCCAGCACGAACGCCAAGGGCGCCAGCCAGAAGCGCAGGTCGCGTGCATGCAGCCGCACCCGCGGCCAGTGCAGCGCCGAACCGATCACCGCCGGCACGATCATCAGCAGCGCGATCACGCCCACGCCCTTGGTGATCACCCCGATGCCGGCAAAGAACCAGCCCAGCCACCACCAGCGCCAGGCGGGCCCCAGCAGCAGGTGGCGCAGCAGACCGTAGTTGGCCAGGGTGATGAACAACACCACCAGCGGGTCGATCTGCGCCTTCTTCGCCTGGAAGGTGAACTGCAGGGCGAACAGCAGCGCCCAACCGGCGTACAGGCCAACCTGGCGTGTCCACAGGCGCCGGCCCAGATCGACCACGCACCACAGCGTGCCGAGTGCTGCGATCAACGAGGGCAGCAGGAACGCCACACGCCAGTTGCCGACCACGCTATACAGCGTGGCCTGCCACCACATCAGCATCGGCGGCTTGTCCGAGTACAGCTCCAGCCCACGGTGCGGGAACAGCCAGTCGCCGCTGTCCACCATCTGCTTGGCGACCAGGGCGAAGCGCGGTTCGTCCGAGGGCCAGGGATCGCGTAGTCCCAGGCCGGCACCCAACACCAGCAGGGCCATCACAACGAACAGCCACGTCTGGCGTGACGCACGGGTTTTCAGCATGGGGGCTCGGACAGCGGTTGGGTCAGCCCTTTTTTAGCAGACGCGCGTAGAAAAATCCGTCAGCATCGTTTTCACCGGGCAGGCGCTGGCGCGCGATACCGTCACAGTCCAGACCAAATGCGTCATCCAGCGCGACCGCTTCCGCATCCGCGTGCCACTTCAGGAAGCCCTTTACCTGATCGACGTTCTCCGCGCGCAGGATCGAGCAGGTGGCATACAGCAGCACACCGCCGGGGCGCAGCATCGACCAGCAGGCCTCCAGCAACCGGGCCTGGATGCCGACCAGCGCATCGATGTCCTCCGCACGGCGATGGAACATCACGTCCGGCTGCCGACGGATGACGCCGGTGGCCGAGCACGGTGCATCCAGCAGGATCGCGTCGAACGGAACGCCGTCCCACCATGCCCCCGGATCACTGGCATCGGCCACCAGGACCTCGGCGCCTTCGCCCACACCGGTGCGGGCGAACGTATCCTTGGCGCGCGCCAGGCGACGGGCGTCGATATCCAGCGCCAGCAATCGCAGGCTGGGGTCGCGCTCAAGCAGGTGCGCGGCCTTGCCACCCGGCGCGGCACACGCGTCGAGCACACGGCTGCCGGTCGGCGGCGCCAGCGCGTCGGCGGCACATTGTGCCGACAGATCCTGCACCGACAGCAGGCCCTCGCCAAAGCCGGGCAACTGGTTCACCGGAACCGGCGCGGCCAGTCGCAGCGCATCGGCGCTCAGCGGGCTGGCTTCAGCGGCAATGCCGGCTTCGGCCAGAGCCACCATCATCTTGTCGCGCCCGCCCTGCTGGCGGTTGGCACGCAGCCACAGCGGCGCCGGCCGCAGGCTGGCAGCGAAGATCGCCTCGGCCTGTGCCGGCCAGTCGCGTTCGACGGCCTCGGCCAGCCACACCGGAAATGCGTCGCGTGCCGGTTGTTCGGGGAAACCCTCGCGCTGGGCCCGGCGCAGGATCGCGTTGACCAGGCCCGCCTGGCGTTCACGGCCAAGTGCGCGTGCAGCATCGACCGTGGCCGACAGCGCCGCATGGGCCGGCAGCTCCAGCACATCCAGCTGGGCGAAGCCCACCATCAGCAGCGTGCGCAGGTCGGCATCGCGTGCGGACAGCGGCTTCTGCATCCATCCCTGCAGGGCGGCGTCATAGGTGCTGCGACGGCGCAGCACTGCAAAGCACAGCGCTTCAAGCAGGGCGCGATCGCGGGTGTCAGCCAGTTTGGGCAGCGCCCAGGCCAGCTCCGCCTTGAGCGAACGACCGCGGGTGAACACCTGCGCCAGCACGCGCGCCGCCAGCATGCGGGTGGCCGCGCCCGGCGCCGCCTTGGCGATGGAAAAATCGTTTGCCTTGCTCACCCGTCAAACCCCCACGCGCAGGTCACGGCGGGCATTGAGGTAGTCGGCGGCGGTGATCGCCTTGCCGCCTTCCCGCTGCAGCACGCGCAGGCGCAGCGCGCCCTGTCCGCAGGCGATGTCGATGCCCTCGCGGCCAGCGGCCAGCACCGTGCCCGGCGCTTGGCCATGCGCCGCATCCAGCGCCACCGCGCCGTGGATGCGCACGCGCTCACCGGCCAACAGTGCCTCGGCAATCGGCCACGGATTGAACGCACGCACCGTACGCGCCAGCGCTTCGGCGTCCTGCGCCCAGTCCAGTTTTGCCTCTGCCTTGTCCAGCTTGTGCGCGTAGGTCACGCCCTGCTCGGGCTGCGGCCGTGCGATCGGCTTGATACCAGCGCGCAGCAGGCCCAGTCCATCGGACAGCACCTGCGCGCCGAGCTCGGCCAGCTTGTCATGCAGCTGGCCACCGGTATCGGTGGCGGCGATCGGCAGCTCCTGGTGCAGCAGCACCGGGCCCGTATCCAGGCCTGCTTCCATCTGCATCAGGCAGATGCCGGTCTTCTCGTCACCGGCCTGGATGGCACGCTGGATCGGTGCGGCGCCGCGCCAGCGCGGCAGCAGCGAACCATGCACGTTCCAGCAACCGTGGGTCGGGATGGTCAGCACTGCCTTGGGCAGGATCAGGCCGTAGGCCACCACCACCATCAGGTCCGGCTGCAGGTCACGCAGCTGCTGCTGGGCCGCCTCGTCCTTCAGCGTTTCCGGCTGGTACACGGGGATGCCGCGGGCGACCGCTTCCAGCTTGACCGGCGAAGGCGCCAGCCCACGGCCGCGACCGGCCGGGCGATCAGGCTGCGTATAGACAGCCACCACCTCGTGATGACGCGCGGCCGCGCGCAGCGACGACACCGCGAATTCCGGCGTACCGGCAAAGACAATCCTCATGGCAACCCCACTTGCAGGATGAAATCGTGCAGGAAAAAAAACGGCGCCGTCGGCCGGCGCCATGCAGCCCGCGCGTCACGCGCAGGCGCGGGCCACCCGGACGGGCGGCCCGAAGCAGCGATCACGCCACGTGCTTGCGCTGCTTGGCCAGCTTCTTGCGGACCATCTCGCGCTTCAGCGGCGACAGGTAATCGATGAACAGCTTGCCGTCCAGATGGTCCATCTCGTGCTGCACGCAGACCGCCAGCAGGCCATCGGTGGTCAGTTCCTGCGGCTGCCCCTGGCGGTCCAGGAACTTGACGGTGATGGTGTCGGCACGGGTCACGTCAGCGAAGATGCCCGGCACCGACAGGCAACCTTCCTGGTACACCTGGCCCCCGTCCTTGGCGACGATTTCCGGGTTGATGAACACGCGCGGCTCGTTCTTTTCTTCGCTCACGTCGATGACCATGAAGCGCTGGTGCACGTCCACCTGGCTGGCAGCCAGGCCGATGCCGGGGGCGTCGTACATGGTCTCGAACATGTTGTCGAGCAGCTCCTGGAACGCCGGCGTGGTCACTTCGGCGGCATCGATCAACGCAGCCTTGGTACGCAGGCGCGGATCGGGGAACTCAAGGATGGGGAGTAAAGCCATGGCAGTTTCCGGGGTTGGGGCCGGGTTACGCCGGCATACGTCGCAGATTCTAGCTCCAACGCTTGCCTTGCGCCCCGGTTTCTGGACTATAGTGCGCGGACCTGTTGGGGAATCAGGGCTTCACACCTATGTTGCTTCGTTTTCGTACGGTCGTCGCCGCGGCGATGCTGACCGTGGCTGCCTATGCTACCGCCGTGGAAGTGAATGGCGGGCACCCGGACACCTATGTGGTCCGCAAAGGGGACACCCTGTGGGACATCGCAGGACGTTTCCTGCAGAAACCCTGGCTGTGGCCGGAGATCTGGCAGGCCAATCCGCAGGTCGCCAATCCACACCTGATCTATCCCGGTGACGTCCTCAGCCTGGCCTACCTGGACCGTGTGACGGCCCAGCCCGGCCCGCGCCAGGAAGCTCCGGTGACCGGCGTGCCGCTGGCCCAGGTCGAGCCGTTCCTGAAGCAGCTCAGCGTGGTCGGCAGCATCGAACAGCTGCCCTATGTGGTCGGCCTGGAAGACAACCGCCTGCGCGCCACCGGTGGGCAGACCGCCTATGTACGCCTGGCCGACGCCCAGGTCGGGCAGCGCTGGGCCGTGGTCCGCCCGACCGTGCGCTACGCCCAGCCCAAGCCCACCGAGGACCTGACCGCCAACGGCGACGTCACCCCGGGCAGCGGCAATCTCTGGAAGGCCTACAGCGCTCCCAACCACCGCCGCGGCGTACTGGGTTACGAGCTGGCGCAGGTTGGCACCGGCACCATCACCCAGGTGGCCGGCGGCAAGACCGAAGCCTCGACCCTGGCGCTGGACAACACCAGCGGCGGCCGTGAAGTGCGTGCCGGCGACCGTCTGGTCCCGGTCGAAGCCACGCCGTACGACCTGCAGTTCTTCCCGCATGTGCCCGCCGCCGGCGTGGAAGGCGTGGACGTGCGCGTGCTGGCAGTCACCGACATGTTCACTACCGGCGGCCCGCGCGATGTGATCGCGATTTCGGCTGGCCGCGCCCAGGGCGTGGACAACGGCACTGTGTTCTCGCTGTGGCGCCACGGCAGCCACGTGGCGCACCGGATGAAGTTCCCGGGGTCCTCGCGGATGGACGACTCGAACAGCACGGGTGCCGGCCGGGTCAGCCTGCCGGATGAGTACGCCGCGCATGCCATGGTCTTCCGCACCTTCGACAACGTCAGCTATGCGTTGGTGATGCAGGGCGTGAAGCCGGTGCGTGTGGGCTACAGCGCGCTGCATCCGGACGCGGAATGATCCGGCGCCGGGCCCCGCCCGGCCTCGGCAGATGGCGCCGGCCACATAGGCCGGCAACCTCCGGGATACCCTGACAGCAATACGCGAAGGCGCCCTAGGGCGCCTTCGTCGTGTGGGGCCGATAGTCGGGGGATGACTGAGCATGGACATGAGGCGCTGCTGCGCCTGTTGATCGCCGGCGGCTCCCTGGCACCCAGGCGCGCGCTGTTGCAGACCACCGGCAACGCGGATGCAGCGTTGGCACTGGGCGTTGCAGGCTGGCGGGCCCACGGCTGCACGCCGGAACAATGCGCTGCGCTGGAGCGTCCCGACACCCGCGCCCTCGCACTTTCGCAGCGTTGGCTGCAGGAGCCTGATCATCACCTGCTGGCCTGCAACGATCCGGCCTTCCCGCCCCTGCTGCTCGATGCACCCAATCCGCCGCTGGCGCTGTTCGTTGCCGGGGATCCGGCCATCGCCTGGCGTCCTGCAGTAGCCCTGGTCGGCAGCCGTTCACCCACTCCCGCCGGGCGTGCCCTCGCCGCCCGGTTTGCCACCTGCTTCGTCGAGGCCGGGCTGGCCGTGACCAGTGGATTGGCGGCAGGTATCGATGCCGCCGCCCACCAGGCGGCGTTGGACGCAGGTGGCTGCACGCTCGCGGTGATAGGCACCGGCCCGGACCGCGCCTATCCCACCAGCCACACCCGCCTGCAGGCAAGAATCGCCGCCGAAGGTGTAGTGCTCAGCGAGTACCTGCCAGGCACGCCCGCACGGCCGGGCCACTTCCCCGCACGCAACCGGCTGGTGGCCGGGCTGGCCCTGGCCACGGTGGTGGTCGAGGCCGCGCAACGCTCGGGCGCCCTGATCACCGCCCGGCTGGCGGCCGAAGCGGGCCGTGAGGTCTGTGCGATACCCGGCTCGGTGCTCAATCCGCGCGCAGCCGGCTGCCACCGGCTCATCCGTGAAGGGGTTGCCTTGGTCGAACGCCCCGAGGAAGTGCTGGAACTGCTGGCCCCGGCATTGCGCCACCAGCTTCCGGGCTTGCAAACCCGGCTTGCCACCCCCACTGAACAGGCAGCGCCGGCGGACCTGCCGGCATGCTGGGCGAACGACGCTGACTACCAGCGCTTGTGGCAGGCGGTGGGGCACGACCCAATCAGTATGGATTCACTGATCACGCAGTGTGGATTGACGGCGTCGGAGGTGTCCTCCATGCTGCTGGCCATGGAACTTGCGGGGATCGTGGTGTGCGTACACGGCCGCTACTGTCGACGTCCCTAGTTTCTTCACCTCCACAGCGTCGCGCGACGCAGGCCGAGGGGCAATGAAAGAGAGCATCCTGGATGTACTGTTGTACCTGTTTGAACACTATTTCAGCGAAGATGCGGACCTGATCCGTGACCGCGACTCACTGCAGAATGGCCTGATCCAGGCCGGTTTCAGCCCCACTGAGATCAACAAGGCATTCGAATGGCTCGATGCCCTGGCAGCGCAGCGCCCAAGCGCGGCCCAGGCGCGGGTCGATGGCCCGGTGCGCATCTATCACGGCCCGGAGCTGGACAAGCTCGATGTGGAATGCCGTGGTTTCCTGCTGTACCTGGAACAGCACGGCATCCTTGATGCCGGCCAGCGCGAGCTGGTGCTGGACCGGGCAATGGCCCTGGACCAGGACGAACTGGACCTGGACGACCTGAAATGGGTGGTGCTGATGGTGCTGTTCAACCAGCCCGGCGCCGAAGCGGCCTACGCCTGGATGGAAACGCAGATGTTCGTGGACGAGCCAGAACCCCTGCACTGACCGTACACTTGGGGGCCGTGCGCATTCAGGAGCGTCCCCCGTGAGTGAGTGGTTCCATGCCGAAGGCAACCGCCAGCAAGGCCCGTTGCCCTCGGAACAGTTGATCGAGCTGTTCCGTAGCAACCAGATCACCCTGGACACCCTGGTATGGCGCGACGGCTTGCCGCAATGGCAGCCGTTGCGCAACGTGGTCGACGAACTGGGCCTGATCGTGCCCGCTGTCGATGCAGCCGCCACTGCCACTGTGGCACCGCCGCCTGCCGCTCCTCTGCCACCGACCCTGCCACCTGCCTCGCCCTACGCGACCACACCGATGGACGCTGCACCGGTCGCGAAGAAGGGCCTGTCCGGTTGCGCGTTGACCGCCATCATCGGCGGCGTTGCCCTGCTGGTGGTGGTGCCGATCCTGGCCATCCTGGCGGCCATCGCCCTGCCTGCCTACAACGACTACACCATCAAGGCCAAGGTTGCCGGCGCGATCACGGTGCTGCAGCCGCTGAAGGACAAGGTCCAGCATTTCGCCGATGACCAGGGACGTTGCCCGGGCGCCAACGACGCCGGCTTCCCGGCGGCGGACGAATTCGCAGGCCAGGGCCTGTCGGCCGTGCATATCGGCCGCTTCAACAATGGCCACTGCGGTATCGAAGCGACGCTGGCGGTTCCGGGCAAGAGCCAGGATGGCGACCTGCTGTGGCTCGAATACGACCGAGACAGCGGGCGCTGGGAATGCAGCGGCGAAAGCGACGACAAGTATCTGCCCACGCAATGCCACGGCTGAGCCGCGCATCGGGCACACCCACCAAGGACGACCCAACAGGGGACATGCAATGACTGAGTGGTACTACGCCGAAGGACAGCAACGCCAGGGACCGCTGGAGGTCACCGAGATCCGCCAGCGTTTCCAGCGCGGCCAGTTGAACCTGGACACCCTGGTCTGGCGCGAAGGCATGGGACAGTGGGCACCGCTGCGGCAGATGGTGGACGAACTGGGCCTGCAGACCCTGGCCGAAGCCAGCACCTCCACCGCCACCGGTGGCTTCGACCTGCGCAACGACTACGCCGCGATCGACAACGGCACCGCGCCCCTGCCGGGCACCGGTGCGCTCAGCAGCTCCCCGTACACCGCGCCCGGCGCGGGCGGCGGTGACTATTCGCAGCCGGTGCAGGGCGGCGAAGTGGTCTACGCCGGCTTCTGGAAGCGCTTTGCCGCCTACCTGATCGACTACTTCGTCCTGCTGATTCCCAGCGGTGTGGTCGGTGGTGTGCTGGGCTTCGTGCTCGGCGCCGGCATGGGGGCCACCGGCAGCGGCGAAACAGCGGTGGAAGTGGTTACCCAGCTGATCAGTGGTCTTGCTGGCCTGTTCATCGCCGCCGCCTACTACGGCTGGTTCCATGCCTCCCGTGGCGGCGCCACCCTCGGCAAGATGGCCATCGGCATCAAGGTCGTGCGCGGCAACGGCGATCGGCTGACCTTGGGCCGCAGCATCGGCCGCTACTTCGCCACCATCCTCAGCGGCCTGACCCTGTGCATCGGCTACCTGATGGCTGCCTTCACCGAGCGCAAGCAGGGCCTGCATGACCTGATCTGCGACACCGTGGTGGTCGACCGCTGGGCCTACACCGACCAGCCGCAGCTGCAGCGCCGCGAGCTGGGCACGGTGACCATCGTGATCCTGGTGCTGGGCGGCCTGCTGGTGCTGGCCGGTTTCGCCGCGATCATCCTCGCCGTCGGCGTCATCGCCAACATGGCCTCCTGATCGGGAATCGAGGGCCAATGCGCCGTCGCAGACGGCCATCCTCACGCCGCCCTGCTTGACAATGGCAGGCCGGGCGTGATTCCTCTAATAAGGTGAAACCTGAACGCCCGGCACAGTCCCGGGCGTTCAGTTTATTGATTTGCCCGTGGCCGCTTCACTAATGCGGCCGTTTGCTCCACCCTAGCGGCCCTTCCCCGCGGCTTACCCACAGACCCTGCTGCCATGCCCAAGCACCTGCTCATCGTTGAATCGCCGGCCAAAGCCAAGACGATCAACAAATACCTCGGCAAGGACTACACGGTCCTGGCCTCGTATGGGCACGTGCGTGACCTGATCCCGAAGGAAGGCGCGGTTGACCCGGACAACGGGTTTGCCATGCATTACGACGTGATCGAGAAGAACGAAAAGCATGTCGATGCGATCGCCAAGGCCGCAAAGGGCGCCGACGACATCCTGCTGGCGACCGACCCGGATCGCGAGGGTGAAGCGATCAGCTGGCATATCGCCGAGATCCTGAAAGAGCGTGGGCTGGTCAAGGACAAGCCGATGCAGCGCGTGGTGTTCACCGAGATCACCCCGCGCGCGATCAAGGAAGCCATCAGCCAGCCGCGCGAGATCGCCAGCGACCTGGTCGATGCCCAGCAGGCGCGCCGCGCGCTGGACTACCTGGTCGGCTTCAACCTGTCGCCGGTGCTGTGGCGCAAGGTCCAGCGCGGCCTGTCCGCCGGCCGCGTGCAGAGCCCGGCGCTGCGCATGATCGTCGAGCGCGAGGAAGAGATCGAAGCCTTCATCGCCCGCGAGTACTGGTCGATCGCCGCCGAGTGCGCGCACCCCTCGCAGCACTTCAATGCCAAGCTGATCAAGCTGGACGGGCAGAAGTTCGAGCAGTTCACCGTCACCGACGGCGACACCGCCGAGGCTGCCCGCCTGCGCATCCAGCAGGCCGCACAGGGCGCCCTGCATGTCACCGACGTGGCCAGCAAGGAGCGCAAGCGTCGCCCCGCGCCGCCGTTCACCACTTCCACGCTGCAGCAGGAAGCCTCGCGCAAGCTGGGTTTCACCACCCGCAAGACCATGCAGGTCGCGCAGAAGCTGTACGAAGGCGTGGACATCGGCGGCGACGAAGGCACGGTCGGCCTGATCTCGTACATGCGTACCGACTCGGTGAACCTGTCGCAGGACGCGCTGGCCGAAATCCGCGACGTGATCGCCCGTGACTACGGCATCGCCTCGCTGCCCGACCAGCCCAACACCTACCAGACCAAGTCCAAGAACGCGCAGGAAGCGCACGAAGCGGTGCGTCCGACCTCGGCACTGCGCACCCCGGCCCAGGTCGCGCGGTTCCTGACCGACGACGAGCGCAAGCTGTACGAGCTGATCTGGAAGCGTGCGGTGGCCTGCCAGATGATTCCGGCCACGCTCAACACCGTCAGCGTGGATCTGTCGGCCGGCAGCGAACACGTGTTCCGCGCCAGCGGCACCACGGTGGTCGTGCCCGGCTTCCTGGCCGTGTACGAGGAAGGCAAGGACAGCAAGAGCGCAGAGGATGACGACGAAGGCCGCAAGCTGCCGGCGATGAAGCCCGGCGACCGCGTGCCGCTGGAACGCATCGTGGCCGACCAGCATTTCACCCAGCCGCCGCCGCGCTTCACCGAAGCGGCGCTGGTGAAGGCGCTGGAAGAGTACGGCATCGGCCGTCCTTCGACTTACGCCTCGATCATCCAGACCCTGCTGTTCCGCAAGTACGTGGAAATGGAAGGCCGCAGCTTCCGCCCGTCCGATGTCGGCCGTGCGGTATCCAAGTTCCTGTCCAGCCACTTCACCCAGTACGTCGACTACGACTTCACCGCCAAGCTGGAAGACGAGCTCGATGCCGTCTCGCGCGGCGAGGAAGAGTGGATTCCGCTGATGTCGCGCTTCTGGGGCCCGTTCAAGGAACTGGTCGAAGACAAGAAGGAATCGGTCGACCGTGCCGAGGCCAGTGGCGCGCGCGAGCTCGGTACCGACCCGAAGACCGGCAAGCCGGTCAGCGTGCGCCTGGGCCGGTTCGGGCCTTACGCAGCCATCGGCAGCACGGCCGAGGATGCCGAGGACAAGCCCAAGTTCGCTTCGCTGCGGCCGGGCCAGTCGATGCACACCATTTCCCTGGAAGACGCGCTGGAGCTGTTCCTGATGCCGCGCGCGCTGGGTGAGGACAAGGGCGAGGACGTCAGCGTCGGCATCGGCCGCTTCGGCCCGTTCGCCAAGCGTGGCAGCACCTACGCCTCGCTGAAGAAGGAAGACGACCCGTACACCATCGACCTGGCCCGCGCCGTGTTCCTGATCGAAGAGAAGGAAGAAATCGCGCGCAACCGGATCATCAAGGAGTTCGAGGGCAGCGACATCCAGGTGCTGAACGGTCGTTTCGGCCCGTACATCAGCGACGGCAAGATGAACGGCAAGATCCCCAAGGATCGTGAGCCGGCATCGCTGACCCTGGCCGAAGTGCAGCAGTTGATGGAAGAAACCGGCAAGCCGGTGCGCAAGGGCTTCGGCGCCAAGAAGGCTGCCGCGAAGAAGGCCCCGGCCAAGAAAGCGGCAGTGAAGAAGGACGCCGCGCCGAAGAAGGCCGCTGCCAAGAAGGCGCCGGCGAAGAAGGCGGCTGCGAAGAAGGCACCTGCGAAGAAGGCCGTGGCCAAGAAGGCACCAGCAAAGAAGGCCGTCAAGAAGGCCGCCAAGTAGTTCCACGCCATGCGTGGATGAGAGGCCAAGGTGTGCGGACCAACGGTCCGCACCCGCTGCTCCACCCGTTGTGCACGCAGCGGGGGGATAATGAAGGCCCACGCCGGGCCCGGTCGCCGCCATGAAAGAACTCACGCTGGACACCGCAGTCGCCACGCTTCGCAGTGGCGGGGTGATCGCCTACCCGACCGAAGCAGTCTGGGGCCTGGGGTGCGACCCATCGCATGAGGCAGCGGTGCACCTGCTGCTGCGGCTGAAGCAGCGCCCGATCGAGAAAGGCATGATCCTGGTGGCTGCGGAACTGTCGCAGCTGCAGGGCTGGGTGCGCCTGCAGGCGCTGCCTGATGCACGCCAGCGCGCGGTGCTTGCCAGCTGGCCCGGCGCCAACACCTGGATCCTGCCCGCCGGTGCACGCGCCCCCGGCTGGATCACTGGCGAACACAGCGGCATCGCGGTACGGATCAGCGCCCACCCGCTGGTCGCAGCACTGTGCCAGGCCTGGGGTGGCCCCCTGGTCTCCACCAGCGCCAACCTCGCAGGCGAGCCCCCCGCGCGCAGCCGCGAAGAGCTGGACCCGCGCCTGCTGCGCCTGCTCGACGGCATCCTCGATGGGCAGACCGGTGGCCTGGCCCAACCCACGCCGATCCGCGACGCGCTCAGTGGCAACGTACTGCGCTCCTGACAGGTTGATTGCGCCGGCGTTGCCGATCGCGCACGCTGCGCCCATGACCCTGCTGCGCCCTGTCCTGTGCCTGGCCCTGCTGCTGCCGTTGCCGGCACTTGCCGCTGACGACGTGCGGGTCTACCGCTGCGTCGGCAGCAATGGCGCCGTCGCCCTGCAGGACAAGCCCTGCACGGCCGGCCGCCAGGAAGTGCGCGACCTGCAACGCCCACGCGACCCGCCGCCGCGGGTGGTCAGCACCGACGCCGCAGTGCCCTCACCGGCGCAAGCACCACCGATGCGCGAGCGCGAGGTGCGCCATGTCTACATCCAGCCGCCACAGCCGATGTACGAATGCGTGAGTGAAGACGGCGATCGCTACACCAGCGACAACAACGACGGGAATCCGCGCTGGGTGCCACTGTGGACCACGGTCTGGTATCCGCATGGTCATCCTGGCGGCGGGCGACCCGGACCGCATCCAGGGCCGCGCCCGGCCGGTAGCGGCAGCACCATCGGTGCCTCCCTCGGTGGAGGACCGCCGGTCTATCGTCCGCCGTCGGTGGGCGTCGGTGTCAACGTGCCTGCCGGCAACATCCTGGTTCGCGATACCTGCCACGCGCTACCCCCGCAGGAAGTGTGCGCACGCCTGCGTGACCGTCGCTGGGAACTGGACCGGCGCTACAACAGCGCACTGCAGAGCGAGCGCACCGCGATCAGCAACGAGCAGCGCGGCATCGATGCACGGCTGGCGCAGGACTGCGGCGGCTGAGCCCCAGCTCTGGTAGACGCCCACCTGGGTGGGCGCTGGCAGACAGCGGTGCCAACCAAGGTTGGCAACTACCAAGCCGCGCGCTCTGGTAGACGCCCACCTGGGTGGGCGCTGGCAGACAGCGCTGCCAACCAGGGGTGGCAACTACCAAGCCGCCCGCTCTGGTAGACGCCCACCTTGGTGGGCGCTGGCAGACAGTAGTGCCAACCAAGGTTGGCAACTACCAAGCCGCGCGCTTTGGTAGAGGCCCACCTTGGTGGGCGCTGGCAGACAGCAGTGCCAACCAAGGTTGGCAACTACCAAGCCGCGCGCTTTGGTAGAGGCCCACCTTGGTGGGCGCTGGCAGACAGCAGTGCCAACCAAGGTTGGCACCTACCAAGCCGCCCGCTCTGGTAGAGGCCCACCTTGGTGGGCGCTGGCAGACAGCGCTGCCAACCAAGGTTGGCAACTACCAAGCCGCGCGCTCTGGTGGACGCCCACCTTGGTGGGCGCTGGCAGACAGCGGTGCCAACCAAGGTTGGCAACTACCAAGCCGCGCGCTTTGGTAGAGGCCCACCTTGGTGGGTGCTGGCAGACAGCAGTGCCAACCAAGGTTGGCAACTACCAAGCCGCGCGCTTTGGTAGAGGCCCACCTTGGTGGGCGCTGGCAGACAGCGGTGCCAACCAAGGTTGGCAACTACCAAGCCGCGCGCTTTGGTAGAGGCCCACCTTGGTGGGCGCTGGCAGACAGCAGTGCCAACCAAGGTTGGCAGCTACCGGGGTATGGGCCGCCGCTGTAGGCTGCTCGCATGAGAAGACTGATCTGGCTGGCCATGGGCCTGTTACCCGGCAACGCGTTGGCCGACGACATGGTGATCTACCGCTGCATGGGCAGCAGCGATGTGCCCACGCTGCAGCGCACCCCCTGCCCCGCTGGTACCCGCCAGCAGATCCAGCGTGTCCCTGCGCCTTCGCCGACAACACCGGTCGCGCCGGTGCAGAACGGCCCCACTCCGCCGCCTGCAGCGGTGCCGTCCGTAGATGCCGCCGCCGGGCCTGCAGCAACGCAACCACGTGAGGGCCGAACGATCATGGAAGCACGCATGGTCGAGCACGAAGGCGGCGACGTCATACTCGACAGCGCGATGCTGCCGCGTTCGGGCGACGCCACGGCCGTGGATGACAACGCACCGCCAAAGCCACCGCTGCCGGCGATCTATCAATGCCTCAGCAGCGAGGGAAGCTCGTACCTGCATGAGTACGAAGCCGCACCGGGTCATTGCGAACTATTGAACGTACAAGGCCTGGGCGGGGCGACACCGGTCAACGCGGCCAGCTGCGAAGTGGTCCGCGACCGCTGCACCGAAGTTGCCGAAGCGCAGCGCTGCGGCAGCTGGCAACAGCGCTTCCGCGATGCACGGGGTCGCGAGCGGTTCGCCGCACCGGAGAATCAGCAGACGGCGCGCAGCGAACGCGAGCGCCTGCAGGCCGTACTGGAAGCCAGCAATTGCCCGGTGCCGCAGTGAACAGCCGCGATCAGAAGCCGTAGCGCAGGAAGCCGCCATCCACCGCGATGCATTCGCCGGTGACATAGCTCGACGCCGGCAGGCACAGGAAGCCCACCGCCGAGGCCACTTCTTCCGGCTCACCGATGCGCCGCATCGGCGTGCGTCCGATCACTTCTTCGTAGTAGTCGGTATCGGACAGCGGGCCGGAGGTGCGACGGGTGCGGATGTACCACGGCGCCACTGCATTGACCCGGATACCGTCCTCGGCCCACTCCACCGCGAGGTTGCGGGTCATCTGGTGCATCGCCGCCTTGGTCATGCCATAGACCACGCCACTGCGCACATGGGTCAGGCCGGACACGCTGCCGACGTTGACGATGGCCGATGACGCGTGGCGCGCGAGCAACGGATGCGCGTAGCGCGACAGTTCGAACGCCGAGAACAGATTGGTCTCGAAAATGCCGCGCCACTCGTCTTCGGAGTACTCGGTGGCAGGCTTGGTGATGTTGCCACCTGCGTTGTTGACCAGGATGTGCAGGCCATCGGCGTGGTCCTCGACCCAGTCCAGGATCTGCCGGCGGTCTTCGTCGTCGGACACATCGGCAGCCAATGCGTGGATCTGGTGCTGCGGATACACATCCAGCAGTTCGTCGCGGGCGCTCTCCAGCATGTCCAGGTCGCGGCCGACGATCATCAGATCGGCGCCGAAACCGGCCAGTTCATGCGCGATCGCCAGGCCGATACCGGCGCTGGCACCGGTGATCAGGGCCGTCTGCCCATCCAGGCGCCACCGTTGCTGGGTCATATGTCCTCCGGGGCCGCGCCCACTGTGTTTCGATCCGGCAAGGATACGCGCTCACGACCGTCCCCCGTCCGTGATGCGACACTGGCCCCACATCCCTCGTGGAGAGCTGCCATGCGCGTCCTGATTCCCGTCCTGCTGTCGGCCGCCGTGCTGGCCGGCTGCCAGCGCCCTGCACCGCCGAATCCGGAACGACCGCCGGAACCGCAGGCATTGGCCAAGGCAGTCAATCAACCCCTGGACCGCGCCAAAGGCGTGCAGAAGACCATGGACGAGGCGGCCGAACGCGAGCGCAAGGCAGAAGCCGACGCGCAGTAGATCCCCGCATGCAACAACGCCCGGCCAAGGCCGGGCGTTGTGTGTTCAGTAGGTCCACGCCATGCGTGGACATCGCTGATCGGGAATCAGAACCCGCAGAAGCAATACGCCAGCGACTTCACCGGTGCACCGTTGCCCTTCTCGCGGGCCGCGTTCTCGACGAAGCGCAGCTGCGTATCGATTTCCGGCATCGTGCGCGCCAGCATCATCCGGCCCACGCCGGAATCGGCCAGCATCCAGGCGCCGGCGTGGCTGCCGGCGAAGCCGCTGACGAACTGCGCGAACGGCGTCGCCGCCTTCTCGATGTAACGCACACGGTACTTGTCGGTCGCACCCAGCTTGGCCCGACCGGCAGCGTCAGCCACGGCGTCCTTCAGGCCACCGAAGGCATCGACCAGACCGCGCTCCTTGGCCTGCGCACCGCTCCAGACACGCCCGCGAGCCACTTCGTCGATCGCCTCGACCGGCTTCTTGCGGGCCTCGGCGACACGGCCGGTGAAATCGGCATAGCCCTTGTTGATCACCGACTGGATGACCTGGCCCACGGCCGGGTCCATCGGCCGGGTGACATCGAAGGCACCGGCGAAACGGGTGGTGCCGACGCCATCGGTGTGCACGCCGAACTTGTCCAGCGCACGGCTGAAGTTCGGAATCATGCCGAAGATGCCGATCGAACCGGTGATGGTCGACGGATCGGCATAGATGCGATCGGCGTTCATGCTGATCCAGTAACCACCGGACGCAGCGAGGTCACCCATGGACACCACCACCGGCTTGCCGGCGGCCTGCAGGGCCACCACTTCGCGACGGATCTGCTCGGAGGCGTAGACTTCGCCGCCCGGAGAATCCACGCGCAGCACCACGGCCTTGACGTCGTCATCGTCGCGCGCCGCACGCAGCAGCGCCGAGGTCGATTCACCACCGATGCGGCCAGCCGGCAGATCGCCGCCGCTGATTTCACCGGAAGCCACGATGACCGCGACCTGCGGACGCGAATCAACCGGGTTGCGGCGCGCATCGAGCTGGGCCATATAGCTGCCGAAATCGATGTTGCGGAAACCACCGTCGGCGTCTTCGTCAGCCACACCGCGTTCGATCATCAGATCCTCGAATTCCTCGCGGGTCTTCAGCGCGGTCACCAGCTTCTGCTGCAGGGCGAACTTGGCCAGGTCGCCGCCAGCGGCAGCCACACCTTCAGGCAGGGTATCGATGCCGGCCGCCAGCTGCGCCGGATCCAGGCGGCGGGCCTTGGCGATATCGCCGAGGTAGCGCTGCCACACATCGTTCATCCAGAACAGATCGGCTTCCTTGGAAGCCGGCGACGCCGCGTCGAGCACGTACGGCTCGGCGGCCGACTTGTACTCGCCCACCTTGAACAGGTGCACGTCCACGCCCAGCTTGTCCTGCAGGCCGGTGCGAAAGTACTGGCGGTAGCGGCCCAGGCCTTCCAGCACCACCGACCCCATCGGGTCCAGGTAGACCTCGTCGGCCTGTGCGGCCAGCAGGTACTGCGACTGCCCCATGCTCTCGCTGAAGGCGACCAGCTGCTTGCCCGAAGCGCGCAGTTCCTGCAGCGCAGCGGACACTTCGCGCAGCGAGGCGAAACCGGACGGCTGCAGCTTGTCCAGTTCCAGCACCACGCGCTCGATCTTCTTGTCATCGCGCGCGTTCTCGATCACCCGGATCAGGTCGCGCAGCTGCACTTCCTCGGCACCGTTGTCACCGACGGCCTTGGCCAGCGCGCGGCTGACCGGATCGGCACTGTACTGCTCGACCAGGCGGCCTTCCGGCGCGATCACCAGGGTGGTGCGGTCCTGTAGCGCCTTGCTGGCGCCAGCGCCCATGCCGGCGGCGACGATGAACATCACCAGCACCAGCAGCAGCAGGCCGAAGAACACCAGGTTGAGGATCAACCGGCGGGTGAAATTCATCACGTCCCACAGCCCGATGAAGAAACTGGCGACAGGGTTGCGACGCGCCGGGGGCAGCGGGGGCACGGGTTGGTTCATGGAGCGCTCCGGATGGCTTCTTGCCGTGGTAACAGCATAGCCGGTGCCGCGTGAGGCAGCATCGGACACAAGTCAGGGGATCGCCGGTCACGGTTACCCATGACCGGCGCATATCAGGCCAGCGTGGACTGGCCCAGGCGTTTGCTGCTGCGGTTCAGGCGCCAGCCCATCAGGATCGCCGCGGCGGTCAGGCCGACGATCAGGCCGATCCACATGCCCTGCGGGCCCATGCCCAGGCCGAGGCCGAGCCCGGCGCCCAGCGGCATGCCCAGGCCCCAATAGGCGAACATGGCGATGAACATCGGCACGCGGGTGTCCTTCAGTCCGCGCAGCGCGCCGGCCGACAGCACCTGGATGCCATCGGGGAACTGGAAGGTGGCCGCATACAGCAGCAGGGTCGAGGCCAGACCGGCCACGGCCAGGTCGTTGGTGTAGACACCGACGATGGCGTCGTGGCCGAACAGCAGCGCCGCCGCCGACAGCGTCTGCGTTCCCATGATGATCGCGTAACCGGCCCACGCCGCACGGCGCACGCCGAAGCCATCGCCACGGCCAACCGCATGGCCGACCCGCACGGTGGTCGCCTCGGCCACGCCCATCGGGATCATGAAGCACAGCTGCGCCACGTTGATCGCGATCTGGTGTGCGGCCGCTTCATTGGCGCCCAGGCGACCGATCAACAAGGCGGTGACGATGAACAGGCCACCTTCCATCAACACGGTGATGCCGATCGGCAGGCCGGTGCGCAGCAGGTCCCAGATCGCTGACCAGCGCGGACCCTCGAAGTGCGAGAACAGCTGCAGGTGGGCAAAGCGCTTGGTGAACCACAGGTAGGTACCGAAGGCGATCGCCTGCAGCCACATCATCACCGCCGAGGCGATGCCCAGGCCTTCGGCGCCCATTTCCGGGAAGCCCAGCTTGCCGTTGGCCAGCACGTAGCCCATCGGCGCCAGCACCAGCAGGCCGCCAAAACCGAGCAGCATGGTCGGCAGCGTCCAATGCATGCCTTCACTGAGATAGCGCATGCAGAAGTACAGGGTCAGCGCCGGGCCACCCCAGCGCACCGCATGCAGGAACGCCGTTGCGCCGGGCACGATATCCGGGGCGATGCCGAAGGCCGGCAGCAGCGGCGGCACCACGGTGAGGAAGGTGAACATGATCAGGCCCAGGCCCAGCGCCAGCCACAACGCCTGCCGGAACAGCGGGCCGATCTCGCGCTCACGGCCGGCGCCATGCAGCTGCGACACCGAGGCGGTGAGTGAGATCAGCGTACCGATCGGGATCAGCATCGGCAGCCACAGCAGCGCAGTACCGATGGTCACCGCGGCCAGGGTGGATGTCGCATGGTGGCCGGCAATCACGTTGTCGACGAAGGAGATCAGACCGGTGGAGACGTGCCCGAGCACAAGCGGCAGGGCAAGCAGACCGGTGGCGCCGACTTCCTTGCTGAAGCGCGGCGTGGAGGTTGCAGTAGACATAAGGTGCTTGACGCGAACTACGGTTGCGCGCGAAGGGCACAGGCACCGGGTTGCGGCCGGTCATCTTACGCGCGCTGGACGGTCATTCCCATGACTGCCCCATAAAGGGGACGGAGGGAATCAAGTCGTATCCGGCACAGTCGGGCCAGAAATGACTTGATTCCCTCCGTCCTCTTTTTGCTTACTGCCCGGCCTGGCGCTTGAGCCAGGTGTCGCGTTCGGCGGCGGGGACGGTGAGGAATGCGCTGCGTACGCTGTCGCGTTCCTGCGGCGGCGTGCGCTGCGCGACCAGGGCCAACTGTGCCAACTGCGCAGGGCTCAGCTGGCGCAGCACAGCGAGGACCGCGTCGCGCTGTTGCGGCGGCACGAAACCGAACAGGCCGTGCAGCTTGGGGAACTCGGCGCCCAGTTGCGGGCCCAGCCGCCAGCCTTCGCGGAAGGCCTGGTCCTGTGCCAGGAACTGCGTGCGCAGGCGCTGCTGCTGATCGGCCGGCAGCGCGGCGAAGCGGCTGGCCGCCTGACGGATGCGTTCGCGCTCACCCTCTGGCAGGGCCCGCCACGCGGCGTAGTCGCTGCGACGCTGGCGTTGCTGGGCAGGATCGAGTTGCGCGAATGCCGCCGCTGCGGTGGGCGCGACTGCCGACGGTGTTGCCGAAGGTGCGGGCAGCGGCACGTTCAACGATTGCGGCGCAGCGGCCAGCGACAGCGGCAAGGCCAGCAGCAGGCCGGCGAAAAGGAGCTTATTCATCGGCAGCAGAGGTTTCCAGCGCTGCGCCGACCGGTTCCGGGCGGGTCGGCTTGGGTTGTGACTCGTCCACCGGCAGCGGGCCCCCGGCAGCACTCCAGGCATGCATGTCGGCCTCGGCCAGCAGCGGGTAATCGCGGTCGGCCAGCATGGCGGCATCTTCGCTGGCCTGCGCATCGCTGCCCGCAGTGGGGCGGACATCGCTGGCGGGCAGCGCCTCGACGGTGACCGGCCCGGCCTCACCCACCACGCCCTCGGGCAAGGGGCCATCGGCAGTCAACGCGCGGCCCTGCCAATGGCGCCAGCCCAACGCAGCCAGCAGCAACACCGCCACGGTGATCAACAGGATCACCGGGCCACGCCAGCGCGGCTTGGCATTGGGGCGGCGGCGCTTGCCATTGGCAGGCGCGCGTTCGTCGCGCGGCGGCGCACGCCAACTGGAAGCAGGCGCCTGGTTGTTGGCCGCTGGCGCGGACGGTTGCTGCAGCTGCTGCAGACGCTTGGCCGGCAGGTCGCGGATACGCAGCTGCACCTGTTCGGCCAGGGTCCGCCATGCGGCGGCATCGGGCTGGCCATCGGCATCGCGTGGGCAGGCGGTGGCCAACAGGCGTTGATACCCCTCCTCGTCGACATCCAGAACGCGGGTGGCGATGCCCTCGTCCAGGCTGCCGCCCACCCGCAGCAGCAGCGCCAGCCGCGGCAGGGGTGCCATGTCGCCCAGCGCGGCCAGCGACGGCGGCCACTGGCCGGTGGTCGGCTCACGCAGCGCCTGGCGCTGGCCCAGCAGGGTCCAGAAGCGGCCGGGCCACTGCGCCATCGGCAGGTCACTGGCGACGGCGGCGAAGGCGCGCATCACCGCCACCAGCGTCTGTTCGGCACGGGCGGGGTCACCGCACTGCAGTTCGGCCACGACCAGGGCACGGCGTTCGACGCCACGCAGAAAAGCCGACAGCGCGCCGGCCGCGGTCGAGGAAACAGGGGCGGGCACAGCCGTCATCGGTCACTCCAAAGGTCTGCCGGCATGATAGCGGCAGCCCATCGCTGCCCGGCAGGCTTGCGATTCCAGACACTTCATGCTGCAGGTTGTGCACAGCATCACGCGGGAACCGGGCCATTCCTCGATGAATGGCTGAATTCACCCTGTTTCAGCAATGTTTCACACTTAAGTTATTGATTTGAATGTAATTTAAAGTGTGGCTATTTTTTGACCAACCCAAGCGTGAGGCCGTCGCCATCGGCCTCATACGGCGCCACGAGCCGCTAACGCACAGACTTATCCACAGAAGATGTGGATAAGACTGAATCTCCAATAGACACCGATATTTAGGTGACATTTATGATTCGCCGAGGGGCATGCCAGTCGCATTTGCCTCTGCCATGCGCCCTCGCAGTGGCCGTTACACTGACCCGATGCTCGCCCCCGATTCCGGCCCCGTCCCGACCCTGCGGGTCGCCCTGCCCGTCCCCCTGCCGCGCCTGTTCGATTACCTGCCGCCGCAGGGCGAGGGGCCGACGGTGGCGGTCGGCTGCCGGCTGAAGGTGCCGTTCGGCAACCGCGAACTGATCGGCGTAGTGGCCGGCCACGGGCAGGCCGAGGACAGCCAGGGCCTGCGCCAGGCGCTGGCCTGGTGTGACACGTCACCGCTGCTGCAGGGCGAGCTGTGGCAAAGCCTGCAATGGCTGGCCCGCTATACCCACGCCCCCCTGGGCGAGGTGCTGAGCACTGCCCTGCCCGGCCCGCTGCGGCACGGCGAACCGCTGCCCGACACTCATCACTGGGGCTGGCAGCTGACACCGGAGGGCCATGCCCAGCGCGAAAAGCTGCGCGCCGGCAGCCGACCACGGCAATTGGCCGAGCTGCTGGCCGACGCGGTGGTGGACGAAGATGTCCTGTCCGCGCGCATGCAGGACTGGCGGGTGGCCGCACGCAGCCTGGGCAAGCGCGACCTGGCCGAGCGCATCGCCCTGAGCGTGGCGCCCCAGCACGCCCAGCC